>JBCCSW010000081.1:0-12679 GCA_039199465.1 Pseudomonadota bacterium | reverse complement strand
TTACTGGAAGACCGGCCACAGTCATATGAAGCGCCGGGTGCACGAGCTGGGCGCGCTGGCCGGCTTCGAGAAATCGGGCCACTACTTCCTCGCGCCACCCATCGGCAAGGGCTATGACGATGGCATGCGCGTGGCCGTCGAGCTCTGCAAGCTGCTGGACCGCAACCCCGACAAGACGATGGCGGAGCTGCGCGAGGCGCTGCCTGTCACCTATGGCTCGCCCACCATGTCGCCCCACTGCGCCGACGAGGAGAAGTACGATGTGCTCGGCCGGCTTCAGGAGAAGCTGGTCGCGATGGGCGAGCGCGGCGACAGTCTGGGACCGCGCAAGATCACCGGCGTGGTCACCGTGAACGGCGCGCGCGTGATGCTCGACAACGGCGCCTGGGCGCTGGTGCGGGCCAGCTCGAACACCCCCAACCTGGTCGTGGTCTGCGAGACGCCCGAGAGCCGCACGGAACTGAAGGCGATCTTCGAGGCGCTGGACGCGGTGATCCGGACCGAGCCGAGCGTCGGCGCCTATGACCAGACGCTGTAGGCGGGCCCCGTCCCGCTAGATCCGCGGGCGGAAACTGGCGGCGGCCTGGTCCAGCGCCAGGCCAAGCGCCTCCTCGACCGCCTCGAAATGCGCGTCCCAGCCAGGGGGGCGCCAGTCGGCCATGCGATCCAGCTGCGCCGCGCGGCGGCTGGATCGGGGCTGGGCATAGTCGCGGATCGCGTCGAGCCAACCCTTGCCGTCCAGCGGGCTAAGCCATTCGGGCACCTCACCGCCAACCTCGTGCAGCGCCGGAAGGTCGGCGGCGATCACCGGCAGGCCCGCTGCCAGTGCCTCGCCGACCGGCAGGCCGAAGCCCTCGACAAAGCTCGGAAACAGGAGCGCGCGGGCGCCGGCGAAGACGCCGGCCACCTCGGCATCGTCCAGTTCGCCATGCTCAAACACGCTCCAACCCATCATCGGCGCGTGGTCCAGCATCTGGAACACCTGCTCGGCCGCCCAGCCGCGACGCCCGATGATGTGCAGCTCGGGAACCTGCTGGCCCGGGGCGACATCGCTCAGCCCGCGCCAGAGCGCCAGCATCAGCAGATGGTTCTTCCGCCCCTCGATGGTGCCGAGCATCACGAAGCGCGCAGCCTCGGCCCCGCTCGCGGCAGCACCATCCTCCGGCGGCGGATCGGCGACCGGGCTCGGCGGATTGATGCCGAGCGGCGCGACGGTGACGGGAGGAGACGAGCGCTTGCTCGCCACGGCCACGGCTTCGACGCTGTCGGCGGTCGCGTTGGAGTTCGCGATGATCGCATCGGCGGTCAGGGCGGCGTCGAAGCGGCGGCGAAAGCGCTGCGCCGCCTCGGGCACGGTGTATTCGGGATGCGTGAGCGGGATCGCGTCGTGCAGCAGAACGGCCCGCGCGATCCCGGCTTGTGCCAGCGCCTCCAGCAGCGGACGCTGCAGGTTGTCGTGACCCACATTCAGATAGACCGCGCCCTTCGGCAAAGCGGCGGTCAGGGCGCGGAGCATGCTCGCATCGCCCTCGCGCCCCGGCAGGCCAAGCCAGCCTCCGGCATCCAGGTTCAGGGCATGGCGCCGCACCGCGGCCTCGGCCAGACGCCATTTCCGGTCGCGCCACAGCTGCGTGCGCGCGGCGAAATCAGCCCGTGGCAACAGCGGCGCATGCGGATCGTCGGCCTCGTTGATCGCAGCGAGTTCGTCCAGGAAGGGGCCGGAGGCGTCGGGCGGCAGCAGGCATTGCCGACCGCTGATCGAGGCGATCAGCCAGAGCGGGCGACCGAGGCCGCGCGCATGCTCGGCATGGCGCATCTCGACCCGATCGATACCGGTCTGGCGGCGATGGCGCACACGCTTCACGCTGCGCGTGATGTCGAGGACCAGCGCCTCGGGCGCAGAGCGGGCAAACGGCCTCGACCGCCGCTTGTGCTCGGCCGGCGGCAGACGGTGGGCAGGAAACGGCGTGACGACGCCGCTGCCGCCCCGCTCGGGCCCGTCCTCCTCGGTGTCGTCAGTCATGGACGCATCGCTCCGCACGGCCGGGAAGGAGGCCCGGACATGCACCCAAACCAGTGGCGATCGTTCTCTGGCAACCAGACCCCGTGGTGCGCGGCGACGCGCTTCGCGGGAGACCTGAGAGGGGGACGCGTGGCGCGAGAACTCCGCGCCACGCTTTGCTTAAGCCCGGTCAGCGCAGTGCCTCAGGCCGCCAGGTCGGCGACGGCGACGCTCTTCAGGAAGTTCGCGAACTCCGGACCGAGGTCGTCACGCATCAGCGCGAAGGCCACCGTCGCCTGCAGATAGCCCTGCTTCGAGCCGCAGTCGTAGCGCGTGCCCTGGAAGCGATAGCCCGTCACGCCGCCCGGTGCGTCGACCTGCGCGGCGATCGCGTCAGTCAGCTGGATCTCGCCGCCGGCCCCGGTCTCCTTGCGGTCCAGGAACTCCATCACCTCGGGCGTCAAGATGTAGCGGCCGATGACCGCGGTGCGCGACGGCGGGTTTGCCTTGGGCTTCTCCACCATGCCGCTAACCTCGAGCACGCGGCCGTCATCCGCGCGCGGCGCCAGGATGCCGTATGCCGAGGTCTGATCCTCGGGCACGTCGAAGGCCGCGACCATGCAGCCGCCCTTGCCGCGCGCCTCATAGGCCTCGACCATCTGCGCCATGCAGCCCTTCTCATGCGCGATCACGTCGTCCGGTAGGATCACCGCGAAGGGCTGGTCGCCGATCAGCCGGCGCGCACACCAGACGGCGTGGCCGAGGCCCAACGCCTCCTGCTGGCGGATATAGGCGATTGCGCCCGAGGGCATGGTCGCGTTGTTGACGGCGGCCAGCAGGTCGGTCTTGCCCTTCTGCTCAAGCGCCTGCTCCAGCTCGAAATGGCTGTCGAAATAGTCCTCCAGCGAGGACTTGCCGCGCGCCGTGACGAAGATGAACTCCTTGATCCCGGCCTCGCGCGCCTCGTCGATGGCGTATTGGATCAGCGGCCGGTCGACGAGGGGCAGCATCTCCTTCGGCATCGACTTGGTCGCCGGCAGAAATCGGGTACCGAGACCCGCGACCGGGAAGACCGCTGTGCGGACAGGCTTTGAGGGCATGGGAATCTCCCGTTCCACTGCGTGCGGCAGCGCCCACCACGGTTGCCGCACAGGCCAAATGGCTCGATCAGGCGAGACCTCGGGCGGCGAGCGCCGCCTCCACCACGGTCACATCGCCAGGATTGTTCACTTCCCAGAAGGCGCCATCGCCCCGCTCCACGGCGACGCAATGTAGAGGGATATCGTTTTCTAGGAAGCGCAATTGCTCCAGCCCCTCGGCTTTTTCCAATATGCCGGGGCCGAAGGTTCCGTACTGACGCAGGGCATCCACACGATAGGCGTAGACGCCGACATGGTGCCAGGCCGGGATTGCCAGCGCGTCTGCCCCGAATGGGAGCACTTCCTTGGAAAAATACAACGCCCGTCCCGATGCGGCGCAGACGGCCGTCGTCCCGCCGACTCGCCCCGCCGCACGGTCGGCCCGAAAGCGCGCGAGCGTCTCGGTCTCCAGCGCCAGGATCGGGGTCGCCGCCGCGATCGAGGGATCGGCGGCCATCGCATCGATCAGCGCAGTGACGAAGCCGGGCGGCGTCAGCGGCGCGTCGCCCTGCAGATTGACGACGATTTCCGGGGGCGCTTCGGCGTCCTCGATGACCGCTGCAGCGCGTTCGGTGCCGTTTGCACAGCTCGTCGGCGTCATCGCGACCTCAGCGCCGAAGACCCTGGCTGCATCCGCGATGCGCGCGTCATCGGTCGCCACGAAGACCCGCGCGACGCCCGGGACGGCGATCGCCGCCTCCCACGAGCGCTGGATCAGGGTCTTCTCCGCGCCACCCGCGCCTTTGAGCACTGCCAGCGGTTTGCCCGGAAAACGCGCGGACTGATAGCGCGCCGGCACGATGATCCATACCGTCGGCGCCCTGCCCGGTGTGGTCGACGGTCGACCGGCCCCGGCAGCCGTCGTCAAGTAAGCACGCCTTTGGCATGGTCGACCGGGACGCCCGGCGCATAGGCCAGAAAGAACGGGTTCAGCCAGCCGTCTTTGCCATAGGCAAGCGGCCGGAAGGTATCGAGGCGACGCACCTCGCCCCCCGCGGCTTCCAGAACCGCCTGCCCTGCGGCCGTGTCCCATTCCATCGTGGGCCCGACACGGGGGTAGAGATCCGCATCACCCTCAGCGACCAGGCAGAACTTCAGCGAGGATCCTGCATTGCGCGTATCGCCCACCTTGAACGCGCCGATCACCGCCTCGGTCTCGGCATTCATGTGGCTCTTCGAGGCCACGATGGACAGCCGTTCGGGATCGGGCTCGCGCACCGTGATCTTCCGGCGCGTCTCGTCCCGGCGGAGGCCACCCGGCGACACCTCGGTCAGCGTCGCGCCGGCACCCTGCCGGCCGCTGTAGAGCCTGCCGCGCGCGGGTGCCAGCACCACGCCGGCGACCGGGCGGCCATGCTCGACCAGCGCGATGTTGACGGTGAAGTCGCCCCGGCGCTGCACGAACTCTTTGGTGCCATCCAGCGGATCGACGATAAAGAACCGCTCGGGGGCCGCACCGGCCTGGCTCTCGACCTGCTCTTCCGTCACGACCGCGATGTCGGGAAAGGCGGCCACCAGCCCGCCCGCAATGATCCGATCGGCGGCGAGATCGGCCTCGGTCACGGGGCTGTCGTCCGCCTTGGCCATGGCGTCGATCGTTTCGCTCTCGGGATCGCGGGTGTAGACCGCCATGATCGCCCGGCCGGCATCCAGGGCGAGCTGCTCGATCGCCTCCAGCAGCGGCTCGTCTGCCCGTGTCGTCATCGCCTTCCTCCCCAAAGCCCATCTACCCCCGGCGATATCGGAGGCGACGACGGATATCCGTATAGCATGCTGCAGCGCAGCGAAAGAAGCTGCGACGCGGCCGCCGCGCTTGCCGCTACCCCTTGCGGCTTCTATCACCTCCCCTCCAAGGGCATTCCAGGTCGTTCGCGGGGAATCTTGTTCATGGCGGTGCTGCTCAGCCACGATGAGCCGGATTTCGAGGCGCGCTTCCGGGCGCTCGCACTGGCGAAGCGCGACAGCGATGCCGGCGTCGACGCCGATGTCGCCGCGATCATCGCCGATGTGCGCACGCGCGGCTTGGATTGCGTGCTGGAGCTGACCCGCCGCTTCGACCGTTGGGCGGCAAGCCCCGACACGCTCGCCTTCACCGAGGCGGAGATCGACGCTGCCCTGGCCCGGGTCGAGCCCGATCAGCTGACGGCACTGGAACTCGCCGCAGAGCGCATCCGCGCCTATCACCAACGGCAACTGCCGCAGGACGCCGAGTGGGAGGACGAGAGCGGCGTCCGCCTGGGCTGGCGCTGGCGTGCGGTGGGGGCGGCGGGGCTCTACGTGCCCGGCGGCACGGCGGCCTACCCCTCCTCGGTGCTGATGAACGCGGTCACGGCCAAGGTCGCGGGGGTCGAGCGGCTTGAGATGTGCGTGCCGACGCCCGACGGCCACGCCAACGACCTGGTGCTGTGCGCGGCGCGGCTGGCCGGTATCGACCGGATCTGGCGCATCGGCGGCGCGCAGGCGATCGCGGCGATGGCCTATGGCGCCGGCCCGATCCGTCCGGTCGACGTGATCACAGGCCCCGGCAATGCGTATGTCGCGGCGGCCAAGCGGCAGGTTTTCGGCCATGTCGGCATCGACATGATCGCCGGCCCGTCCGAGGTGTTGGTGATCGCCGATGCCGATAACGATCCGGACTGGATCGCCATCGACCTGCTGGCCCAGGCCGAGCACGACCCCACGGCCCAGGCCATCTGCATCACCGACGACGCCCGCTTCGCCGATGCCGTGCGCATCGCCGTCGACCGCCGCCTGCAGGCCATGGCGCGCGCCGAGATCGCGGGCCGGTCCTGGCGCGCCCATGGCGGCATCATCGTGGCGCGCGATCTGGACCATGCCGCGGCGCTGGCCGACGGCGTCGCGCCTGAGCATCTCGAGATCAGCTGCGCCGATGCCGAGGGGCTGGCCGGCAAGATCCGCAATGCCGGCGCCATTTTCCTCGGCGCCTATACGCCCGAGGCGATCGGCGACTATGTCGGCGGGCCGAACCACGTCCTGCCGACTGCAGGCAGCGCGCGCTTCGCCTCGGGCCTGTCCGTGCTGGCCTTTATGAAGCGGACGACACTGACCCGCGCCTCGGCGGCCGGGCTCGCCGCCATTGGGCCGGCTGCCGCGACGCTGGCCGATGCCGAGGGGTTGGAGGCGCATGCGGCCTCGGTCAGGGCCCGTCTTGTGCCGAGCACGGGGCGCTGAGCGCCCGGCGATGACGGCCCCGTTCGACGATACCGACCGGCTGTCGGGCGTGCGCCTGATCGAAGAGCGCGCCGCCGCCCGGACGCCCGAGATCCAGCAGGAATTGGACGTCGCGCTCTACGACCTGATGGAGGACAACCGCTTTCGCGTCCTGCCGCGGGGCGCGGCGACGGTGCCGCCCGGGCCCTACACCCTCGGCATCGGCATGGCGGAGCGCATGCTACGCCTCGAGCTTGCGACTGCCGATGGCACGCAGGCGAGCGAACTGACGCTCTCGCTCTCGCCGCTCCGCGCCTCGATCAGAGACTATTTCGCGATCTGCCAGAGCTATTTCGACGCCGTGAAGACGCTGCCGCCCTCGAAGATCGAGGCAATCGACATGGGCCGCCGGGGCGTCCACGACGAAGGCGCGCGCCTGCTGGCCGAGCGGCTTGGGGAGCATGTCGCCATCGATCACGACACGGCGCGCCGGCTCTTCACCGTGATCTGCGCTCTGCAATTCCGGGGCTAGGCGCCATGACTGCCCGCGTGCCGGACCTCCCGCCAGAGACCGCGCACGCCGCCGGCATCGCGCCGTCTCCGTCGGGCGCGGGCGCCCTGGCGCGACCGACCGGCAACGACCCTGTGGCGCCGCTGCCGATGCCGGGCGCGGTGCTGTTCTGCTGCAACCACAACGCCATCCGCTCGCCGCTGGCGGAGGCATTGATGAAGAAGTACCACGGCCGCCGCGTCTTCGTGCAGTCCTGCGGTGTGCGCGAGCATGAGGAAGTCGACCCCTTCATGATCGCCGCCGCCGCCGAGATCGACGTCGACATGGCGCGCCACCGCCCCCGCAGCTTCGAGCAGATGGAGGCTTGGGGCGACGACATCACCAGCTATGACGTGATCGTCGCCCTTTCGCCCGCGGCCCAGCGGCAGGCGTTGGAGCGCACCCGCTCCTCCTCGGTCGAGGTGCTATACTGGCCGACGCTCGACCCATCGGGCATCGGCGAGAGCCGCGAGCAAAAGCTCGACGCCTATCGCCAGACCCGCGACCAGATCGTGGCGCGGATCGAGGCGTCGTTCCGCGGCTGAGGGAGAAACGGCGGTATCGGCGACGCAAAGAAGGCCCCAGACGGGCCGCGCTTGAAATCGCGGCGGGCAGGGTCCAACTCTGCGCACCAGCTGAAAACGACGAGTCGGGACAAACATGGCCAAGGAAGAAACCCTCGAATTCCCCGGGACCGTTGTCGAGCTTTTGCCCAACGCGACCTTCCGGGTAGAGCTCGAGAACGGCCATGAGATCATCGCCCATACCGCCGGCAAGATGCGCAAGAACCGCATCCGCGTGCTGGCCGGCGACAAGGTGCAGGTCGAGATGACGCCCTACGACCTCACCAAGGGCCGCATCACCTACCGCTTCAAGTGATCGCCGCACGCGCGGCTGCCGAGCCGGCGATGACGACCACGACAGACCCGAGTTCCCCGGACGCGCCAGGCGGAGAGGCGAGCGCCCCGGACGTACCTTCCGCCATGGATCGCCGGCCGCGGCTAATCCTGGGCTCGGCCTCGCCCCGACGCCGCGATCTCCTGGCCTCGATCGGGATCGTGCCCGATCGGATCATCCCCACCGATATTGACGAGACCCCCGGAAAGGGCGAGCTGCCACGACGCTATGTCGAACGCATGGCGCGCGCGAAGGCCGCGGCGCTGGCCGGCACCGTGCAGGACGGGTCGCTGGTCCTGGCGGCCGACACCGTCGTCTCGGCTGGGCGCCGCATCCTTGGCAAGCCCGCCGACGCGGCCCAGGCGACCGAGTTCCTGCTGCTGCTCGCCGGGCGCCGGCACCGCGTGACGACGGCGGTCTGCCTGGCGGGCCGCGGCGCAACGCGCCTGCGCCTGGTCGAGACGCGGGTGCGGATGAAACGCCTGTCCGATTGCGAGCTGTCGGCCTATCTTCGCTCGGGCGAGTGGCGCGGCAAGGCGGGCGGCTATGCCATCCAGGGCATCGGCGCGGCGCTGATCCCCGAGATCGCCGGCAGCTACACCAATGTCGTCGGCCTGCCCCTGACCGAGACCGCCAACCTGCTGGCCGGCGCCGGCTATCCCGTCGCGCTGGACGCCGGGACGCCCGCGTGAAGGGCAGGATCGTCGCGCTGACCAGCGTCACAGGCGGCCGTCCCGCAGCGGCGCTGTTGGTCAACGGCGTGCTGGAGGATCTGATCGTCGATGCCGGCGACGGCCAGCCGCTCACCGGCGAGATCTTTGCCGCGACGGTCATCCGCCGGAATGCGAAGGCGGGCGGCGCCTTCCTGGATCTCGGCTGCGGCGCGAGCGGCTTTCTGCGCGATGCAAAAGGTACCAGGGACGGTGAGCGCGTGCTGGTTCAGGTCGCGAGCCAGCCGGAGCCTGGCAAGGCCGTCCCGGTCTCGACCCGTGTCCTCTACAAACACCGGCTGCTGATCCACACCCCCGGCGCGCCCGGCATCAACGTCTCGCGCCAGATCAAGGATCCGGAGGAGCGCGACAGACTAACCGCCGGCGTCGAGCGGGCTGCGAGCCCCTTCCTGGACGTTTGGCGGGCAGAGGGCGAGGCGACACTGCTTGACGATGCGGCCGAAAAGGCGGCGCGGCGGCGCCAGCGGATCGCAGCGCGCGGCCGGATGCTTGACGATGGAGGCATCATCGTCCGCGCCGCCGCCGAAGGCGCGCCGGGCGAGATCATCGCCGAGGCACTGGAATGGCCGCTGGCCGCCCGCGCCGAAGCCGAGGCGCTGCTTCGCGGCGGGGAGAACGACACCCGCCTGCCGCATGACGCCTGGCAGGAGGCGATCACCGAGTGGTGTCATCCGCTGCCGGATCAGCTTCTGGCCGACGGCAGCGCTGCCGCGCTGATCGATGCGCAGACGGCGGAGGGCAGGCTCGACGATGCGCTGGCCGGCCGCGTGACGGCTGCCCGGGGCGATCCGTTCGATGCGCTCGGCGTCTGGGACATGGCCGCGACGCTGAGCGCGCCCAAAGTCGACCTGGCCGGCGGCGGGTCGATCGTCATCGAGCCGACCACTGCGCTTGTGGCGATAGACGTCAACACGGGCGGCGATTTCGGGCCCGATGCCGGCGTGCGCGCGAATGTCGAGGCCGCTCGCCTGTTGCCGCGCCTGCTGCGCCTGCGCGGTCTCGGCGGTCAGGTCGTCGTCGATTTCGCGCCGATGGCGAAGAAAGAGCGGCGGCGCCTGGAGGATGCGCTGAAGGCGGCCCTCAAGCGGGACCCTATCGAGACGGCCGCGCATGGCTTCAGCACCATGGGCCTTTACGAACTGCAGCGAAAGCGCGAGCGCCGGCCCCTGGTCCTGCCGTTCGCCTGACGCCGCCGGGCGCGCCCCCGGCTCACGTCGAGATCGGCCGCGGCGCCGGGTTGGCCAGCCAGCGCAGATCCTCGCGCACCATCCAGAGACAGGGCACCAGGATGATCACGGCAAGCGTGGCGAACACGATCCCGAAGCCCATCGAGATCGCGATCGGGACCAGGAAGCCGGCCGAGCGCGAGGTGTCGAAGATCATCGGCGCCAGCCCGCCGAAGGTGGTCAGCGTCGTCAGCATGATCGGCCGGAAGCGTCGCTCGGCCGCCAGGCGCATCGCCTCGAAACTGTCATGGCCGGCGGCGGTGGCTTTGTTGGCGTAGTCCACCATCACCAGCGCGGCATTGATCACCACGCCGCTGAGCGCGATCATCCCGAAGATCGAGACCACCGACAGGCCCTTATCCATGATCAGGTGGCCGGCAATGGCGCCGGCCGCCCCGAACGGGATGGTCGCCAGAACGATCAGCGGCTGCGTCCACGAGCGGAACGGGATCGCCAGCGCGCCGTACATCAGCGCCAGCGTCAGCCCGATCGAGACCGGAAAGCTGTCGATGGTCTGGCGCTTCGCTTCCTCATCGCCGCGCAGGCGCACCGTCAGACCGGGATAGGCGGCGAGGAGCGAGGGCAGGACCTCGGCCTTCAGCGTGTTGACGACGGTCGACAGGACCAGGGGATCGCCGATCCGACCCTCGACCTCGATGGCACGGGCGCCGCGCACGCGCCGGATGCGTCCCTCGCTTCGGGTGCCGGTGATCTCGGCCACGGCATAGAGCGGCGCCTCGATCCCGCCCTGGCCGCGCACGATCAGTGTCTCCAAGTCGAATGCCGAGGTGCGCTCGCTCTCGGGCCGGACGACGCGGATCGTCAGCTCGTCCGAGGCATCGGGCAGGCGGATCGCGACACGCCCCTCCACCGCATCGCGGATCTGACGGGCGATGCCGGCCTCGGTGAAGCCCAGGGCGCGGCCCGTGTCGGACAGCCTGAAGACCAGCCGCCGCTCGCCGCTGCCGCTGCCGTCATCGATGTCCTCGACCCCCTCGAACGCGGCCAAGCGCGCGGCAAGCTGCGCTGCTGCTGCCTCCAGGCTGGCATCGTCGCCATGGGTCAGGCGCACCGAGACGCGCGCGCCGCCCTCGGGCCCGCCGCCCCCGCCGCCGAAATTTGTCGACGCGGCCTCGGCAATCGGACCGATCTCGGCCCGGAAGGCGGCACTGTACTCGATTGCGCTGAGCGCCCGCGTCTCGGCCGAAGGCAGGTGGATCAGCACGCGCACCTGGCCATCGTCGATATCGGATTCGAGATGCGTGACGGTCCGGTCCCGACCATGCGCGACGGCGACCCGCTCGGCGGCTGCGACCATACGCTGGCGCAGCGCCTCCGCGGTCTGAAGGTTCGCATCGGGCGGCAGCTGGACCCGCAGGCTGACATGATCGGCCGGCAGATCGGGCATCAGCACGAAGCCCATGCGGCCCGACACCGGCCAGGCAGCCGCGATCACCAGCAGCCCGACCAGCGCCGCGACGCAGGCATAGCGCCAGCGCATCGCGACCGTCACCGCCGGGCGATAGGCGCGCGTGACCACCCAGGCCAACCCCTGCCCCGTCGCCGTCTGGATGCGCGACAGAGCACGACCGGGCCGCGACATCGTCCGCGGGCCGCGACGGTCGCGCACCCGCGCCAGGTGGCCGGGCAGGACGAACAGCGCCTCCAGCCAGGACACCAGGAAGGCAAGGCAGACCACGACCGGGATCACCACCCAGAACTGCCCGTACCAGCCCGGCACCATCGTCAGCGGGATGAAGGCCAGCATGTTGGTGATGACCGAGAACGACAGAGGCACCGCGATGTCGCGCGCGCCCTGGACCGCCGCCTCGACCGGCGCGAGGCCGCGGCTGCGGTACTCGTAGATGTTCTCGCCCGCGACGATCGCATCGTCGACGACCAGCCCCAGCGCCAGGATAAAGGCGAACAGCGAGACCAGATTGATCGTGGCTCCCGTCGCCGGCAGCAGCAGGAACGCGCCGAAGAAGGCCGTGGGGATGCCGACCGCGACCCAGATCGCCAGCCGGATCTCGAGGAACAGCGTCAGCAAGAGCAGTACGACCCCGAGGCCGACCAGCCCGTTGACCGCGATCAGCGACATGCGCTCGACCAGCGCCTCGCTACCATCCCAGGCCAGCGTTACGGCGATGCCGGGCGGCAGCCTACCGCGCACCTCGTCCAACGCCTGGCGCACGATGCGCGAGGCCACGTCCGGACCCTTGAGCGCCCCGCCACGGACGGTAAGCTTGGTCACCGGCTGGCCGTTGAAGATGCCGAGGCTGGCGCTGTCGCCGCCGGCCAACCGCAGATCGGCGATCTGGCCGAGCAGGGGCACGGCCTCGCCTTCGAGATCGCGTGCCGTTGCGCCCGGACGTGTCAATGGGAGGGCGCGCAACGCCTGCAGATCGGGCAACACGCCGCCGATATCCACCGACAGACGGCCGCGCGCCGTGTCGATCTGCCCGCCGGAGCGGTCGCGCAGCGCCTCGCCCAGGATCGCAGCGACATCCTCGTGCGTCAGCCCATGGGCGCGCAAGGCGAGCGACGGGATCTCGACCAGCAGTTCGCGGCGCTCGACATCGGCGACCTCGACGGCGCTGGACGGCAGGCGCGCGGCGATGGCGCTGCGCACCTGCTCGACCGCCTGCCTCAGCGCCGCGGGCGGCACGTCGCCATGGACCGCGATCGACATGATCAACCGGTTGCCCGACCAGAGCGACACCACCGGCGCCTCCGCATCGGCCGGTAGGCCCGCGACCCCGGCGACCGCGGCCTGCACCGCCGCCAGGGCCGTGTTCTGTGCAACGCCGGGGGCGATGTAGCCATGCAGCTTCGCCTCGCCTGCCTTGGCATTGGCATCCACGCGCGCGATCTCGTCGACGGCGAGGATCACCGGCTCCAGCCGGCGGATGATGATGTCGTGCATCGCCTCGGCCCCGGCGCCGGGCATGCGGACGACGACG
>JBCCSW010000080.1:0-12709 GCA_039199465.1 Pseudomonadota bacterium | reverse complement strand
GCCCTGGCCCTGGCCGCCCTCGCCGCCGCCGCCAGCGCCGCCGCCTCCGCCGGCTCCCTCGTCGTTCGGCGCCAGAAACATGCGCTGCAGCGCGGTGGTCGACATCAGATGATCAATGAGCATCGCTTTCCTCCTGCATCAGCTCGTTCACTTCAAAGTTCGTCACGTGCATCAACGCCAGCAACTCGCGAGCGAGGTCCGCGCGGCCGGCGTCATAGGCGAGGACTTCGGGGTCGAGGCCGCTGGCCACGTCATGCCTCGGGCTCAGCTCCAGCAGCTGGCCGAGCTGCAGGACGTCGCGAGCCAGACGCGGATCGGCGATCGCCGCGCGCTGCCAGCGCGCCGCTCTGGCCGAGACGACGCGGGCGATCGCGCGGCGCACGCCGCCGTCGGTCTCCCGCAGCGCGTCTTGGAACGCGACGGAGACCCGATCCCAGACCGCGCTCATGCCGCGCCTTCCAACAGCCCGGCGGCGCCCAGGTCGCGCGCGACGCCTCCGCCGGCCTGGGCGGCCTCGAGCGCCTGAGCGGCCTGCTGGGCCTCGGCGCGCTGCTCGCGCAGCTGCGCCGCCTCCTGGCGCGAGGTCAGCACCTCCGCCGGCACGCCGCGCGCCTCGGCCAAGCGCTCGACCGCGTCGTCCGGCGAAATCCGGTCCATGACCTCGGGCTTGATGTCCGCCAGCGGCGTCAGGTCCGCCAGCAGGCGCACGATGGCCGCGCCTTCGGCCGACTTGGCAGCCATCGACGCGGCCGAGGTGTATTCCACCTGCAGCTCCATGCCGGCCGCCTCGGGCGGCGGCGGCGGGATCTGGCCGGCCTTGAACAGCAACGCGAAGCGCTGCGCGATCTTCGGCGCCAGGAACTCCTCCTGCAGGCGGCCCATATGCGGCGCCATCAGCCGCAGCTTCTCCTCCTGCCGCTCGATGACCTCGGTCGCGGTCATGCCGGTGCGCCCGGCGAGGTTCATCAGGCTCCAGTGGAACGCGTCCCGCACCTCATCGACCGCGTATTGCTCCATTTCGAGCGACAGACCCGTGCCCTGGAAGGTGTTGAGCGGCTCCACCAGCCTCCGCCCTCCGGCGCTCATGCCGCCATAGACGGTCGATCCTGGCCTGAACCGGCCCGCCAGCGGGATGGTCTCCTTGTCCGGTGCGATCATGATCGGATCGGCGGCTTGCTGGCCGGCGCGCAAGTTCGCCCGGCCCATCAGGTCGATCCGTCGGGCGGCCGAGAGGGCGATGAAAGCCTGGCCGCGGGCGTAGACCTCGCCCGTGTCGACCTGCCAGCGCGGCGCGTGGAACGGCATCTCGTCATAGCCCGAATGCCGGAGGACCGTGCCGCCCTCTTCGGCCACGTAGATCGAGCTCCAGCGCTTGCCGGTCGGCCCCAAGCGCCCCGCCTGGAACGCGTGGTTGCGCTTTACGTGGTGGTAAAAGTCGACGCGGTCGCGACTGCCCTTCTCAGCCTGCTGCGCCAGCCGAGGGGGCAGGGCCTTGATGCCGAACTGGTGCGCCGCGGCCACCGGTGACAGTCGGAACTTGCGGATGACCTCGGTCACGCGTCCAAAGGCGTCCACCTCAAAGCAGACCTCCGCAAGGCTCAGCGTGATGTCGAGGATGGCCCGCTCGCCCGGCGGCCGCTCTGAATAGTGAGCCGCGTTTCCCAGGCACGTGGTGTCGAGGAAGGCCTGCATAGCCGACGGGTAGAAGGGCGAGGTGCCTGGCGCGAAGCTCGCCAGCGTCCGGCGCCCGGCCAGGTCCAGCCATTCGCGCATCGGCTGCCAGTGCTTGAGCGCTTGGTCGGGCACGCCGAGCGCGAACCAGCGGTTCGCCGGGTTCGTCAGCGTGCCGTAGATCCCCGCGCTCATGTTTTGCGCGGCGATGTGCGCGGCGGCCGAAATCGGCTTCTCGCGTCGCCAGTCCTGCACCGTGCCCATGCCGAAGGAACCCGGGCGTGCGAGGATCAGCTTCTGGGTTTCATCCCAGTCGGCCTCGTGGCGGGACCTGGCGCCCTTGAGCTCCGACCAGCCGTCGATGGCGTCCGTCGCCCGCGGATCGCGCTCGCCGGTCCTCATACCGAGGCTTCCGCTTCAGCGTGACGACGCTGAACAGCCTTCAGCAACGCGTGCAGAAAGCGAGAGGCGATATCGGCGATGTCGTCGGCGCGATCCGTGCCGTTGATGATCCGCCGAGCTTCGACGAAATCAAGAGTTTCCGACCCGTTTGCGACGTCGCTGAACGCGACGCCGGTGAACATGCCGTCGATCATGCCCTCCCAGAGGATCATCGCGGCGACTTCCGGATCTTTGGCGCGATCGGGCTCGACGACCAGCGGCAGGCCTAGACGCTCGCCCATCACCGCGTAGTTGCGCAGCCAGGTCAGCTGCACGTAGCCGCGGCCGTAGTAGGCGACCTGCTGCCTCCGGGTGAGGTAGATCAGATCTCCGTAGGGGCGCCCTTCGCCCTCGCCGATCTCGGACATCCAGCGAAAACGCCCGGTTTCGTGGTAGGCCGTGGCAAGCGCGTAGGCGATCTCCGCCCAATTGCGCTCACGGATCAGGCCCTCCCTCAGCAAGCTGCGGACAGGCGTGCGCTGCCAGTGAGGCAGCGAGCCGAAGAACAGCGTGTCGCGGATCTCCTCTTGAAAACAGTCGAAGTCGAGAAACGCATCGATAACGTTCTGCGCTTTCATGCGGCGGCTCCCAGCTTGGCGTTGGACGGCCTGGCGGGAATGCCGGCCGGCGAAGTGAGGATGTTGGCGGCGGCGCCGGCGCGCATGCGCTGGAACGCCCGCTGCGCGGACGCCTCGGCGTTCGCGGCGGCGTTGTCGGGCGCCGGGATGATCGGCGCGGCGACGGTTGGGGTCTTTGGTTGACTGAAGACGCACATGGTCAGCCTCCTGGGCGCTGAGGGACGAAACCGTAGAGGTCGAAGGGACCGCCATCGCAGGCGCAGCCAGGCAGCGACGCTTCGCGCTCGAAGCCGATCCCGCTTAGCAGGCTTGCGGCGGTGGGGTGGTCCGGCCAGCTTCGTGCCTCAAGGCGTCGCAGGCTCATCTCGAACATGAACCTGGGCAGCTCTCGCCGCAGCTCGAGGACCAGATGCGCTAGCGGCCGCTTCCAGGCGCGGTGATCTCGAGCCAGCAGCGCCGCAGTCGCGACGCACTCGGTGAAGCATCCGAGACCGAGGATCGCGAAAGGGACGGCCCCGCCCTGCGGCGAGTGACGCCAGGCGATCAAGCACAGCGCATGCGCTTTTTCAGCTGTTTTGAAGATCTCCAGCAGCTCTTCGGCGGCCACGATCGGACGGCCGTGCGTCAACTCCACTTCGCACAGATCCGAGCGGTCGATGTCGCCAAAGACCTCGAGCGCCGGCTTTGCCTGCAGCGCGGAGACGCTCAGCCCAGCTCTCAAGCGCGCCGACAACGTTTCGGCCACGTAGGTGCTCATCGCCACGCCTCCGCGTAGGGATCGGTGGTCGACCAACGCGATCCGGCGTCCGGTTCCGGCGGCGGCGGCCGGCCGCGCTGGCTCGACGAGGCTCGCGGCTGATATGAGCCCCGAACGGCGCCCTGATGCTTGCTCAGCAGCATGTATTGGAGGGCGTCCATGACGTTCGCCTCCACGTATTTCTTGTTCGGGACCTTCCGCTTGTTGCCTGTCGGCGTGACTTCCTCGGTCCAGACGTATCGCGCTTGGAAACCCGCGCGCGTGTAGGTGCAGGACGGATCGATCAGCAGCCCGGGCTGGCCCTCATGGAGGTGCTCGAGCGGCGCCCGCACCGCCTCGAGGCGCGGATTGATCCGGTTTCCGCCGACGACCTGCGGCTTGATAATGAACCCCGCCGCCTTGCCGACTTCGCGGTTCCAGGTGGCGTTCTCCTCGGCCTGAGCGCCCTCGGCCTCGCCCGCCAGGTCGCCCCAGGCCTCGTGAACCTCAAGACTTGGGAACCGGCGATCGAGGAGATCGGCCAACCGCTCGCCGAACGTCTTCGCGAAGAGGTGCTCTTTCGGGAACATCAGCTCCGCCAGCACCACCCATTGCAGCGGACCGAGGTGCTGGCCGATCACCGCGGCCGGCGTGAACCCCTGATCAAGGCCGATGATCAGTCCGAGGTCAGGATCCGCTTGGATGGGCCGGGCGGAGACGTGGATCGAGGGGTTGAACTCGCGCCGGAAGACTGGATCCCCGACCCTCAGGAACGTGGGCCGGTTGTCGATCAGCCGCTCGATCATGTCGCCGCGGCCGGCGGCCTTCATCGTCGCGACCTGGCGCGCGTAGTAGGTCGATCCGAGGTTGTCGAGGTTCTCCGCCCCCGGTTCGCGGGCTCCGGGTTGGCGATGGAAGTCGAACTTGACCGGCTTGTACGGATCTCCCTGAGCTTCGGCCGCATCCGCGAGCGCCGCGTTGGTCTCGCGCTCGATCCGGGCCAGCTGTTCGGGCTGCGTGAAGGCGTAGGCCCAATTGTCCTCCGCGGGAGCGTTCATGTCGCCGACGATCTGGCCGTAGCTGCGCAGATGGGGCGGGTAGCCTCGGAAATGGTCCAGCGCCGGCGCGCGGGCGATGCGCCCGACCGCTAGCATGAGGATGTCCTCCGGGTTCGTGTCGAACTCGTTGAGCCACATGTCGGTGAACTGCAGACCGCGCATGGCATTGGTCGGATCGTCGCCGAACGCCAAGAACTGCGTGGTCCAGAGGATCGGCCCGAAGTTGTCCTCGAACTCCACGACGTGGGTCACGGGATCCCCGCGACCTCCTGACCAAGACCCCAGCGCCTTCGGGACCGTCTCGAGGTAGCTCGGGATCGTGGTCGACCACAGCTCGCGATAGGTTTTGCGCACCGTGCCGAGCGAATAGTGCCGGATCCCGTCGATCGTGCTGCGCGGCATCATCACGGCGCGCCGGATCCGCGACTTGACCGTCGTCGTCGTCTTGCCGGAGCCGACGGGGCCCATGATCAGGTTGAGATCCGCGTCGCTGAAAAAGAACGCTTGCGAAACCGGCCCCGGCAGCGTTTCCTCTCGATCTACCGGCATCTCGCCGGTCGCCAGCTGCCGACTGGCAGGGATTTCGGCCAGCGCCTCCGTCGCCCTCAACCCGGCGAGCCTGCGCTCCTCCTCGACATCGCTGATCGTCGCGCTCATGAGGGGGCTCCCCCCACCCCAGCAGAACCCCAACCCTTTCCGGCGCGTTCGAACCGAGCCTGAGCCTCGCCTGGATGGGCGTATGGGGTCGGAGCGACCGGCATATGATCTGCGCGCCGAGCCGCCCCCCGGGGGTCCGCCGAGGCCAGCGGCGCGCGGCGCGCGAAGGGGGGTGTCTTCCGCGCCCGCTGTTTTTTGATCAGCGGGTCGAGGGCAATTTTGCCTATGCAGATCAATGACTTGGTCATTCCGTCCGAACCTCGTCGTCCGGACGGTCCGCGTCGCCATCGCCAAGCTGTTGATTTTCCTCAACTTCCCAAGGCATCGGAGGCGGCGCATAGTCGGACGCGTTCGCCCACGCTTCCGCCTTCGCCACGCCCTCGATCACGCGGGCATCGTCGCCCGGCGCGGACGGCTGAGGGGCGACAGGCAGCACGATCGGCGTCACCACCGGCGCAGGCGTCTCGCCGCCCAGCTTCGGCAGCACGTAGGGCAGAAGCGCCTCGGCTGACCCGCGCTGCTCCTTGAGGATCCGGAGCACCAGATCGCGCAGCTCGGACGGATCCGGCCGCGGTCCGCCTGACCAGGCGATCAGCCGCTCCGCTTGGGCGATCGCGGCCGTCACGGCATCGAGATTGCTCGAGGCCAAGCCTGCCATCTCGGTCAGCACCTGCCAGGGCTGGCGAAACCCATGAGCGGCCAGCATCTCGCGGAGCTCGGACTTGGTCTTGTTTCGCGCGCCCTTCGGACGACCCGGCTTGCGCGGGCCCTCCTCGTCGGCCGGTTCGGTCTTCGCTGGAGCCAGGAAGCTCAGCTGGTGCGCCACCGCGGCCGCCTCGATCACCCGCTCGGCCGCAACGGAAGCGAGCCTCGCCGCCTCAGACGTCTTCGGCGCAGCTGGATCCTGCCCGGAGCTACGCGCAGCCGCTCGAAGGCCGGCGAGACGTGCTTCCTCATCTGTGCTCATGCGGTTTCCCCGCAATATTCTATTGATTTCAGAGGCTTGCAGCCAAAACGGAACCAGCGCGCCAGCTGGTTACCGCTTGGTTCCATCTTGGTTACCTCTGATTTCTCTTTATAAACATATACTTGTAAGTAAAAGGTAACTGAGTAACCACGCGTCGCGCGCGCGTAGCGCGCGGGCGCGCGCATCACACGCGAGGGGCATTTCTGGTTACTCGGTTCCGTTTTGCTCGCAAGCCGTTGAAATACAACAGAAAACAGGGGTAACCAAGCGGTAACCCAGCGGTAACCGCCCCTGACCCGGTTACCTTTGTCCGAACCCCCGCTTCGCGCAACCACAGGGCGAGCGAAGGCGCGCCGCCGCCGCGGATCAAGGCTCTCGTCCTTGGGTCGGGGTGCGGGCGCAGAGAGAGGCGCTGAGGCAGGGACGGGCATCGCTGCGAGGGTCCTAGGTGCTGTCGGGGTGAGGGGCGTCAGGCGGGCCGCTCAGGCCCTCCAGGAACGTCAGGAGAGGGACGGCCACGCATTTTTGCTTGTGGCCGTCGAAGCTGAACGACTTCTTCGGCACGTTGGCGCCAGGCACGCGAAGCAGCGACTGGCGCCACACGCCCGTCTGGCCGGCGCCCGCATGCCAGTGCGTGTCCTGGCTTAAACGACTGAGCTGATGGTGACGGTTGGCCACCAGCAGCCGCGCTCGGTCCTTCTCGCCTTCGACGATCAGGCCATGCTCGCGCAGCCGCTTGCGCGCCTCGCCTTTGGCGGGCCGGTCGCCGCCGTCCTCAGGATCCGAAGGCAGGTCCGCCGCCGCCTGCATCAGCATCGACAGCGGCATGCGGTGACCGCCGCGCCAGACCTCCACGTGCTGGGTCAGCCAGTGCGCGGCCAGGCGCTGCCAATCCTGCGCCTGGTCCATCTGATCATTGACGGCCTGCGCGCTCAACTTTGAGGCGAATAAGCCGCAGCGCTCGGGCGTCGGCAGCTCGTCCTCGAGCATCAAATCGGCCATCGCCAGCAACGTGCCGAACTGGTCCGATCCGCGGGCGCCGTGACCCACATGGGCGAGCGCCTGGCGGTAGAGCTCGAGCGTCTCATGCCATCGCGGCCAGCCGTCGAGGATCCGCCGGCGAAGCGCCTGGCCGCAGCGCTTCAGCTGCGACGGCACGATCTTGGGCGGCGGCGCATCGCGCGGCAGATCGTGCAGCTCCATCAGCGCCATGCGGCTGATGTCCTGGTCGAGCATCGTCGGAACCAGAACCGAGCTGAACAGGAAGCAGCTGCGCGCCTTGAACTCGGTGCTCTTGTGGTCGGCCGAGCCGCGCATGACGTTGCCGCCGCTCGCCGCCTGGCGCGCCAGCTTGATGACGCCCAGCATGCGCTGGCGGTTGTCGACGTCCGGTTCGATCTCGTCCAGGACCACGGCCCTCGAGGACGTGGTCAGCGTCTGCCACAGGCTCGCGGCCGTAGCGTCGGAGCTGTGCAGCACCGCCCCTTCGCCGCCCAGGACGTGGAAGATCACGTCCTGCAGGGTGCTCTTGCCGCTGCCCGGCCCGCCGGTGACCCACATCAGCGGCCGCCATTTCAGCGCGCCGCCGAACAGGGCGCAGCCGATCCAGCCCATCAGCAGCCAGGCGTCGTCCTGGCGGTCCCATTCCCAGCTGTCCAGCAGCCGATGCAGCTCGTCGGCGACGCCCTCGGTGTCCGCATCGGGGGCGAGGGGGCGCGGGATCTTCGGCAAGGCCGGGTAGACGTGGCCCTCGATGTCGCCTGGCGGCCGCCACTCGCCCTTGTGCAGAACGCCGTCGCCGCAGTGCAGAACCAGCTCGCCGTCTTGGTCGGCCCAGGCGCCCAGACCGCGCAGGCGATCCATCTCGCTCCAGATCCCGCGCTCCGCGCAGGCGCGCATCATGGCGGCGCCGGCAGGCTCGCCCTCCCAGCCGATAGGGTCGCCGTCCTTGTTGTAGCGGGGGAACGCCTCCCACAGCAGCCGCTCCTGGCCCATGAAGATGCTCAGGATCGCCTGCTTGTCGTGGCGCGTGATTTCGCGCAGCTGGCCCAGCAGGTCCATGTAGAAGCAGCTGCCGCCGCTGACGCCGAGCGCCTGCACCGGGCAGCCCGTCCAGATCTCGCCCAGCTTTCTGCGCGTCGGCCCTTCGCGGGGATCGCCGGCATGCGGGGGCGGGTCCGGGCGGGCGTCCTCGGGGCCGCGCTTTCCTTCGGCCGCAGTCGGCGCGCCCTCAAGCTCGCTTTTCAGCAGGCGCAGGGAGGGCTTGCCTCCGTCTTGAGCGCCGGCGCCTTCGGTCACGTCGGCCGCCTCCGACGCGCGGCGGAAAACGCCGAGCGCATGGCCTGAACCGCCGCGACGCTGACGCGCAGGTTCCACGCCTCAAGGATCACGGAAGACGGCACGCCTTGGGCGCGCGCCGCCTCCAGGATCCCGCCATAGCTACGATCTCCGAGGATCAGACGGCGCGGCGGCTCTTCATCCCGCCTCTGCGCCATCAGCGCCGATCCAGCTCGCGCAGGATCTCCCGGATCTCGGCCTCGACGCTTGAGGCCGCGTCCAGCACGGCCTTGGTCTGGTCTGCCAGCGCCTTCAGCACGTCGCGCGCCGCCTTGGCATGACCTCGCGCGCTGCTGGTTCGCTTTCGCGCCACAGCGGACTTCGCCTTCGACGCCAGCTCCTGCGCTTTGCTCAGCTTTCCGTCGATCGTCTTGGGCATGCTCATGCCGCGCCCTCCTGCTCTTGCTCGCGCGCCTTCATCAGCGCGTCGTTGAGGTCCTTGCCGTCGTGGTGGTTCTGCCAAAGGCGCACGCGTCGGCCTGCATGGGCGTGCGCCTCGACCGCCGCTCGCAGCGCCGCCTGGGCCTGCGGACCGGGATCCTGGTCTCCGATGATGGTCACGTCGCGGATGGCCGGCGGCAGGGCGACGTCGCGCATGTTCA
Source organism: Pseudomonadota bacterium (assembly GCA_039199465.1). Taxonomy (GTDB): domain Bacteria; phylum Pseudomonadota; class Alphaproteobacteria; order Rhodobacterales; family Rhodobacteraceae; genus Thermohalobaculum. The sequence goes on along the minus strand of JBCCSW010000080.1, from coordinate 3,662 downwards.
TCAGGCTCACGGCCGCGATCACGTAGACGTCCTGCGCCTCGCCCAGCAGCACGGCCGCGCTCAGCGCGTCTTCGATCCCCTCGGCGATGTAGAGGCGGGCGCCGGGCCGCGCCTCGGCCAGCCGCCGCCCCTTGCCGCCGCGCGGGCCGAAGCCGGACCACAGGCGGATCGCCCCGCCGCCGAACGCGCCCAGCACCTTCTTGGGCGACGGCACGGGCGCTTTGCGCCAGATCCCATCGTCGCCGCGCGCCAGGTAGGTGCGGTGGAGCCCGATGAAGGGCGTCGGCCGCCCCTCCACATGCCCGCCGGCGATGGCGGCCACCATCGCCGGCAGGCGGCCCTCCAGCACTTCGCCCGTCTCGGGATCCACGGCTTGGTGCCAAAGCTCCGGATGAAACCGCAGCGCACTCGGCTCTCGGCCGAGGTCCGCCGGCCCGACGCCGCGGGCGGTGAGATACGCGGCCGCCGGCGTGCCCTTGATCGGCTGCGCTTCCATCCACAGGGCCAGGGCCCGCTTGCGGGCCTGCGCCGCCTTTTCTTCGCTCTTGCGCCGTCGCGCCGCGGCGACCTGGCGCGCCTCGGCAGAGCGTCGCTCGCGCTCTTTCCGTTGCGCCGGCGTTTCGTCTTCGGACATGCCGAGGAACGCTCGCGCCTCGTCCAGCTTGCGCTCAGACCCGACGGCGAGCCCGATCAGATCGAGCATGTCGCCGCCCGTGCCGGTCGACGCGTCATGCCAGCGGCCCGCATGCGGGCCGGAGAGGTTGATCCAGAACGATCCGATGTTGCGATCGGCGCGGCCGGGGTTCAGCGCGCGCCAGACGCGCCCGTCCTGGTAGCCGTGGGGCGCGTAGCGATGCGCCACCTCCTCGACACGGTCGCGCAGCTGCGCGGAGATGTCCTGGACGGCTTGGAGGGCGGGGCGGGTCATGACGGCGCTCTACGCGTCGAAGACGCCGAACAGCTTCGCCCGCGCCTCCGGAGTGAAATCCGCCATCGCCGCGCGTCCGGCCGCAGAGTTGGCCCACTCGTTGCTTTCCGCCAACGTGGCGTCGAACTCGCCATCGAGGACGCGCTTCGCGAACTTGGTGAACCCAGCGCCCATGAGCTCGGCGTAAAGCGCGGTTGGCCCGCATACGTGGACTTCGCCGTAGTCGTCGAACTCGCCGGTCTCGGCGCGATCGGCCAGCGCGCGATACTTCGTGGCGTTGCTAGGCGACGCCTTCTCGGCGACGGAGCGAAGCTCCGCCGCCAAGTAGTCGCGCGTCCGCTCAGGCCGTGACATGCCGCACCGCGCGCATGACCGCGTCCTCGGCATGGGTGTTCGCCAGCGCCAGGTCGCGGGAGGCGAAGCGGTCGCCCATGGGGTCGGTGCCGCCGACCTCATGCAGCTGGGCGATGAAAGCCTCGCCGATGTCCTTGAGCGCCTGCATCTGCGCCTTCTCGGCGTCGTTCAGCTTTCGATACTGATGCCGGACGGCGTTGTTCGTCGTGCGCTCGTCGGAAGTGCTGTCGACATTCTCGGTCATGGTTTCTCTCCTTGGTTAAAGCTTAGGTCGCGGACGATGAAGGTTGCGCTTCCAACTCCGTCTGCAGGGCCTTCTGCGCGCGTCCCACAGCGCTGACGATGCGAACCGCCTGTGCCATGGGGACGCCGCAGAACGTCTCCGCCGCCCCGAAGTCCCGCTCCTCCTGAAGCGCCTTGTTCAGGGCCTGAAGCTCTTCGATCTCGCAGGCCCAGACGCGAAGCGTCTCGGGAAAGATCGGCTGAAACCTGCAGCCGTCGCCGTCCTTGACTGCATCGGCGAGCTCGCGCATGCGCTCGGCGGTCTCGCTCATGCCGCCCGCGCCTGCGCATCCAGCGCCGTCTGCAGCTGCGCCTGCGCCCGCGGCGCGAAGATACCGATCACGGCCGTCTCGACCTCCCACAGCGCCTGCGACATGGCGGCCTCGCCCCATGTCTCGCGCCGGTTGAGATCGCCGACGCGCACGAAGGCCGCCATCGCGTCCTCGAGGGCGCGCAGGCGCGGGTGGAAGGGCGTCGTGTCGGGGAGGATCCGGACCAGGTCGTCCTGCATCAGCCCCACGGCCTCCGGGTTGCGGATCCGCAGGGCCAGGATCACAACCGCGCACTCGATGAGGGCGCGATCGGCGGGGGTCAGCGGCGCGTCGTCGGCCGGGGTCATTGCAGGTCCGCCCGCAGCTGCCAGGGATACTCCGCATCCGTCAGGGCGGCCTCGATGCGCGCGGGATGGCCCTGCAGCTCCGCCGGAACGACGACCGCGTCCATCAGCGCCTCGGCCGCGTCGGCCAGGCCCGCGCCGCCCCACGCCTCGGCGAAGGCCTCGCACGCGGCACAGATCTGCGCGTCTTCCGGAACCAGGGCCTCCCGCCGCTCTTCGAGCTCCGCCAGGTCGGCGCGGTCGATCTTGCCGGCCTTCGCCCGCAGCGCCGTCGTCACGGCGTAGAGCCCGAAGGCCACCGCGGGGCTGTAGGCGTTGGCCGGCGGGGTCATTGCACCACCGAATGCTCTGGCATTTCGTGGCTGCCCTTCTTGCGGCAGCTGGTGCACATGCGGTTGTGCGCCCCCTCGCTCATGAACGTCTTGCCGCAGGTCATGCAGTTCCGACGCTTCTTCGTCGCGACGGCGGGCTTGCTGAGATCCTCCGCCTTGCGTTTGCGCGGGCCGCCTTCATCAGGCTCCGGTTCAGGACGCGGCTCCAGGTCGGGCTCCGCCTCAGCGCCTTGCAGGATTTTGATGCCTTCGGAGTTCGCCAGGCGCGTCACGACGTGCTTTGGCGTATCGAGCTGCGCCGCGATGTCGTCGCGATCCAAGCCCTTGGCGGCGAGCCGGCGGATCTCGGCGACCTTTGCGGCACGCCCGGCAGATGGCTTGCGCGACGACGCCTTGGGTTTCGCCAGCGGCGCAGGCTCAGGCGCGACCGGCGGCGGCGTCGGCGCAGGCGGCGCGTCCGCCGGCGCATCGGGCGCCTTGGCCTGGCGCTTCGCCTCCAAAAACAACCTCGCGTCCGCTTCGGTCTCGAACACGGCGACGCGCCGGAAGATCGTTTCCTGAACCTCCCAGGTGCCCGGCTCGAGGCCCTCGTAGATGTCGAGCTCGCCCATCACGCCCCCCCCCCGCGCGAAAAGAGCGCCCGCCCCCGAGGTGGTCCGACAGGGCATGCGGACCTCGAGGGCGGGCAGGGGCGACCGCAAAACGTTCAGCGCCACAGGCGAGCCACGGAACGAGGCGATGCGGCCGGGGAGGACGGAGGCGGCCGCCGACGCGAGCCTGCCTCGTCGTCTCGGTCGGCGGCCGCCTGCGGCGGGCGCGGCGGTTGGGGGTCGGCCGTGCGAGAGGTCGGCCGTCGCGGCGCCCGCCGCGCACCGCAGGCGCGAAACGTACGCGACGCCGCCGGCGGATTGGTGGACGGGGGTGAGGGCGGGGGTCATCATGCGCCCTTGCTCGGCGAGGGAGAGAACGATGAAGGTTCTGTCGGCTCAGGTGAACATTTTGGGCCTCGGCATGCACTTCGTGGACATGATCCGATACCGAGGGCGGTGGCACGGTGCGGGTGTTCAACACGGTTCTCAGCGATGAGGATATCGCTAGTCTTCCAGCCTACAACAGTGATTACTCAGCAGGTGAGCCGCATCATCCGGAG
>JBCCSW010000079.1:0-12819 GCA_039199465.1 Pseudomonadota bacterium | reverse complement strand
TCCATCACCTGCTCCTGATAGACGATGATGCCTTGCGTCTCATCCAGGATGGGGTCGATCAGCGGATGGATGCCCTGGCGCGGCTTCCGGTCGTTCTTCACGTCGCAATAGAGCGGGATGTTCTCCATCGGGCCGGGGCGATAGAGCGCCACCAGCGCCACGATGTCCTCGATGCAGGTCGGCTGCAATTGGCGCAGCGCGTCACGCATGCCGGCCGATTCCACCTGGAAGACGCCGACGGTATCCGCCCGGCCGTAGAGCGCGTAGGTCGCCTCGTCATCCAGCGGGATCGTGTTGATGTCGAGATCGATGCCGCGGAGCTTCAGCAGGTCGACGGCATTCTGGATCACCGTCAGCGTCTTCAGGCCAAGGAAGTCGAATTTCACCAAGCCCGCCTGTTCGACCCATTTCATGTTGTACTGGGTCGCCGGCATGTCGGATTTCGGATCGCGGTAGAGCGGCACGAGCTGGGTCAGCGGCCGGTCGCCGATCACCACGCCCGCGGCATGGGTCGAGGCATTGCGGTAGAGCCCCTCGATCCTCTCGGCGATGTCGAGCAGGACGCCGACCGTCTCGTCGCGCGCCACCTCCTCCTCGAAGCGCGGTTCCTCGGCGCGGGCCTTGGCTATGCTGACGGGCTTCACACCCTCGACCGGGATAAGCTTCGAGAGCCGATCGCCCACCATGAAGGGCAGCTGCAGAACCCGCGCGACATCGCGCACCGCGGCCTTGGACAAGAGCGCGCCGAAGGTGATGATCTGGGCGACCCGGTCGCGGCCATAGCGCTCGGCGACGTAGTCGATCACCTCCTCGCGCCGGTCCTGGCAGAAATCGATGTCGAAATCCGGCATCGAGATGCGTTCGGGGTTCAGAAACCGCTCGAACAGCAGCCCGTAACGCAACGGATCCAGATCGGTAATGGTCAGCGCATAGGCGACCAGCGACCCCGCGCCCGAGCCGCGGCCCGGGCCCACCGGGATGTCCTGCGCCTTCGCCCATTTGATGAAGTCGGCGACGATCAGGAAGTAACCCGGAAAGCCCATCCCCTCGATGATGCCAAGCTCGAAGTCGAGCCGCTCCTCGTATTCCGCGACCGGCGCCGCGTGGGGGATGACGGCAAGACGCTCGGCCAGGCCCTGCTTGGACTGCTTGCGCAGTTCCTCGACCTCGTCCTCGGCGAAGCGGGGCAGGATGGGTGCGTGCAGTCGCGGACGATAGGCGCAGCGGCGCGCGATCTCGACCGTGTTCTCCAGCGCCTCGGGCAGATCGGCGAAGCGGGCGCACATCGCCTCTTGCGGCTTCAGCCAGTACTCGGGCGTGAGCGAACGGCGCTCGGTCTCGTTCACATAGGCCCCCTCGCCGATGCAAAGCAGCGCGTCATGCGCACCATGCATCTCGGGGTCGGGGAAGAAGACTTCGTTGGTGGCGACCAGTGGCAGCCCCTTGGCATAGGCCAGGTCGATGAGGCCGGGCTCCGCCGCCCGCTCCACCTCGGTCAGCGCGGCATCCGTCAGGTCGGCGCCGGTGCCGTGGCGCTGCAGTTCGATATAAAGCCGGTCGGGGAACATATCGCTCAGCCGGTCGAGGAACGCCTCGGCCGCGGGCTGCTTGCCTGTCCGGATCAGGCGGGCGAGTTGGCCCTCCGGCCCGCCGGTCAGACAGATCAGCCCGTCGCTGTGCGCCCGAAGCAGGTCGATCGGCACCTGCGGCTCGGCCGAGGCGTCGCCGTCGAGATAACCGCTGGAGCTTAGCGTCATCAGGTTCTGCCATCCGGCCTGATCCTGCGCGAACAGCGCCAGCGGCGCGGGTGCCTGTGCTTTGGCGCCGGGCTGGGCCGCCGCCTCGCCCACCGCCAGCGTCAGACCCAGGATCGGCTGGACGCCCGCCTTCGCCGCCGCCTCCGAGAATTCGAGCGCCCCGAACAGATTGCCGGTATCGGCGAGACCGATGGCCGGCATCTCAAGGCCCGCGGCGAGCCCCGGCAGCGTCTTCACATGGATCGCGCCTTCCAGCAGCGAATAGGCCGACCGGGTGCGGAGGTGGATGAATCGTGGCGTCATGCCACCAAGGCTAGCGTCCCATGCCCCCGAGAACCACAACGACTTGACCATCAGTGGCAATGCGGGGAGCGTCGCCTATCGCCGCAGCAGGGGCAAACATGTCCGAGACCCAACCGCAGTTCCGACCCCGCTACACCGGCCCCGCAAGCTTCTTCCGCCTGCCCTATCTGGAGGCGTTCGACGCGCTCGACGATGCGGAGCGGCCCGAGATCGGCATCGTCGGCGTACCCTATGACGGCGGCGTCACGAACCGGCCGGGCACGCGCCACGGGCCGCGCGAGGTGCGCAACCAGTCCTCGCTGATCCGCAGGGTCAACGCCGCGACCGGCATCGCGCCCTTCGATCAGCGCCGCGTCGCCGATATCGGCGATGCCTGGGTCGAGAAGCCCTTCGCGCTGGAAGCCGCCCATGGCGAGATCGAGGCGCAGTATCGCCGCATCCACGCCGCCGGGATCAGGCCGCTATCCGTCGGTGGCGACCATTCGATGACACTGCCGATCCTGCGGGCGCTGGCGGCGGACCGGCCGCTGGCGCTGGTGCAGATCGATGCCCATGCCGATACCGGCGACAACTATCTGGGTAGCCGGTTTCACCACGGCGCACCCTTCAAGATCGCGACGGACGAGGGGCTGATAGACCCGCACAGGACGGTTCAGATCGGCATCCGCGGCTCGGTCACTACGCCGGATTTCTGGGCGTTCTCGACGGAGGCCGGCATGCGCCTGATCCCGATCGAGGAGGTCGAGGACCGCGGCTGGAAGGCGGTGATCGACGAGGCGGTGACCATCGTGGGCGATGCGCCGGCCTATGTCTCGTTCGACATCGACGCGCTCGACCCGGTCTATGCGCCCGGCACCGGCACGCCCGAGGCCGGCGGGCTAACCATGCGCGAGGCGCAGGGCATGGTGCGCCGGCTCGGCGTCCTCGACATCCGCGCGGCCGACATGGTCGAGGTCTCGCCCCCCTTCGACCAGGGCGGGATCACGGCGCTGAACGGCGCCACGATCCTGTTCGAAGTGCTCTCTGCCATGGTCGCTGGCTGGCGCTGAGCGGCTCACGGCGCCGTCACCCATACGTCACCCCTGCGTGAAGCCCTCTCGCGTCACTTTTTCGCAGGCGCACATGGGCGCCAACGCCAACCCCCTGGCGTGCACATCGGAGAGAGACGATGACCTTCATCGACCGTTTCGAGACCGCCGTTGCAGGCGACACCGCCCGCGCCTTCTCGCTCGCCGTCCTGCGCATCACCACCGCCGGGCTGATGTTCTGGTGGGGCCTGGTCAAGGGCCTCGACATGGGCGTTGGCCAGGCCGTGTCTAACGCCTTCTACGGCGGCGTCTTCAGCGTCGACATGCTGCTGATCGGCTTCGGCTGGCTGCAGGTGGCCACGGCACTCGCGCTAGCGCTCGGCGCGTTCCGAGGCGTGCTGCTGCCGTTCCAGTTCGTGATGAACCTGTTTGTCGCGATCGCCGTCTGGCAGTCGATCATCGACCCGTTCTGGCTGTTCTCGGCCGGCGAGGCGCCGGGCACCGTGAACAAGCTATTCTATCCCTCGGCCATCGTCGCCGCGGGGTCACTGGCGCTGATCGCCTTCCGCCGCGACGATGTCTGGGCGTTGGACACGCTGATCGGCGGTCGGCGCGCCGCGCAGCCGGCCTGACGCTCGACGCCGCTTAGCCGTGCTTCGGCACCCTGCCCGCAGTCGCGCGGGGTGCCGACTACGACATGCGGCGTTGCTTGCCCCGCAAGCTGAGCGACTGTCGATTGAGAGCGCTCAGATCAGCGGTGCCGTCCAGCACCGCCTCCCCGAGCCTGACGGCCGCTGCGAGCCTGGGCGCCGCGGTGTTCCGCCAGGCCGGTGGCGCCACGACCTCGCGCCAGGGCCGGCGGTGCACGGCGTCGAGCAGGATGCGCGCGAAGCAGTGATCCAGATGGACCGGCCAGTCTGGGTGGCGTCGCGCCGCCTCCGGCAGGCGCCGCTCGACAAGATCGCGCCAGGCTGCACGCAGGGTCATGTCGTCGGGGTCGTCGAACAACGAGCGCTGCAGCAAGCCTGCGCCGGATCCCGCCTCAGGCATCGGTCAGCACGCCGGCTTCCAGCCGCACCGTCCGATCCATCCGGGCGGCCAGCGCGTGGTTATGGGTGGCGACCAGCGCCGCCAGGCCAGTCTCGCGCACCAGGCCCAGCAACATGTCGAACACCGTCTCGGCGGTCTCGGGGTCCAGATTGCCGGTCGGCTCATCGGCGAGCAGCACGCGCGGCTCGTGGGCGCGCGCCCGGCAGTCCGCCACGCGGGGGTGCTCGCCGCCCGACAGCTCGGCCGGGCGATGGCCGGTGCGATGCGACAGGCCGACCCGCTCCAACAGGGCGAGCGAACGCGTGCGCGCCGCGCCGCGCGCCATGCCAGCCGCCATCTGCGGCAGGGTCACGTTCTCCTCGGCCGAGAACTCGGGCAGCAGGTGGTGGAACTGATAGACGAAGCCGAGGCCGGTGCAGCGCGCCGCCGTGCGGGCCGCGTCGTCCAGCGCCGAGACCTCGACACCGCCGATGGCGACCGAACCGGCATCGGGCCGGTCCAGCAGCCCCGCGATCTGCAGCAGCGTCGATTTACCGGCGCCCGATGGCGCAACCAGCGCCACCGCCTCGCCCGCCATCAGGGTCAGATCGACGCCGCGCAGCACCTCGACCCGCGCCGCCTCTGCGCCGAAGCCGCGCGCTATGCCGCTCAGCGCCAGGGCCGCGCCGGTATGGGGCGCGCCAAGCGGCGTCGGCGACCCCGCGGGGATCGAGGCGTCATTCACGGCGCAGCGCCTCCACCGGATCGAGCCGCGCCGCGCGCCGGGCGGGATAGAAGGTCGCCAGAAAGCTGAGGCCGAGTGCGATCGCCACCGTCATCACCACGTCCGAGGGCACCATAACGGCAGGCACGCGGGTCAGCATCCGGATCTCGGGGTTCCAGACCTCGCCGCCCGAGACGGCTTCGACGAAGCCCTGAATCTCCTGGATGTTCAGCGTGAACAGGATGCCGAGGCCGACGCCCAGCACCGTGCCGATCACGCCGATGGTCGAGCCGCAGATGAAGAACACCCGCAGGATCGCGCCGCGCGTCAGGCCCATGGTGCGCAGGATGGCGATGTCGCGGCCCTTGTCCTTCACCAGCATGGTCAGGCCCGAGATGATGTTGAGAGCGGCGACCAGGATGATGAGCGTCAGGATGATGAACATCACCCGCCGCTCGACATCCAGCGCGGCCAGGAACGCCCCGTTGGCGCGCTGCCAGTTCCAGAGATAGCAGCAGCCCCCCGCCGCCGCCGTGATCAGGCTGCCGGTCTGTTCCAGGTCATAGGGGTCGTCGAGCATCACCTCGATATGGTCGACCGCCTCGACACGGTTGAAGAAGGCCTGCGCCGTCTCCAGCGGCAGGAAGACATAGGCGTTGTCGTACTGCGCCATGCCGATGCGGAAGATGTAGACGACGTCATAGGCCTTGGAGCGGGGCGCAGTGCCGAAGGGAGTGACCGTGCCCCGCGGGCTGACGATGGTGACCCGGTCGCCAAGGCCCACGCCGAGCGTGCGCGCGACCCCAGCCCCGATGGCGATGCCGTTCGGGTAGTCATCGAGCGAGCCGCGCGCGTCCTCGGGATCGGCGACGCCGTCGAGCGAGGCCAGATCCGCCGGCGCCATGCCGCGCACCAAGACGCCGGCATTGCCGCCCGCGCCTGAGGCGAGCACCTGACGCTCCAGCACCGGCGCCGCGCGGGTGACGCCGTCGACGCCGGCGATGGCCTCGGTGATCGGGCGGTAGTCGGTCAGGCCGGCGCGGTCGTAGGGCAGCACGGTTATGTGGGACTGCGCGCCCAGGATTCGGTCCGTCAGCTCGACCCGGAAGCCGTTCATCACCGACATGACGATGATCAGCGTCGCCACGCCCAGCATGATGCCGACCAGGCTGAAACCCGCGATCACCGAGATCAGGCCCTCGCGCCGGCGCGCGCGCAGGTAGCGCCCGGCGATCAGCCATTCGAGCCGCGAGAACGGTGGAGCGGAGCGATGTGTCATCTCGGTTCCGAACGGCGTCGGTGGGGCGACCCGTCGCCCGGGCCGTGGATTGCTTAGCGTGGCGGCCGCGGCACGTCCAACACGCTCACCCCGCGCGCGGCTGCCTTAATTCGGGAATGGGCTGGCATCACGCTGCGTCAATGCACACCTTCACGAAAACAGGGGTGGATAATGACGATAGGTAAGGGTTTCTCGATCGGCGCCATGGCGGCAGGGTCGGTCGCGCTGATGCTGGCGCTCATTCATTTCTGGATGGGGCCGCTGTCGCCAGAGCCGGCGGTAGCCGATACGATTGCCGACACCGCCGTCGCCATCCGCGACAGCATGCAGCGCGCGCTGTCGGGTGCCGAGGCACGGCCGCCCGCGTCCTCAGGCTTCGACGCCGAGATCGTCATGAACCTCGCGACCTCGATGCTGGGTGGCCTGGCCATCGTGATGGGCGCGATTGGGATCGCCTGCGGCGCACCGGCGAGGATCGCCGGCACAGGTCTCGCGCTCGGTGCCAGCGCGGTGGTCTTCCAGTTCGTAGCCTGGATCGCCTTGCTGATCGTGGGGGCCATCGTCCTGGCCGCGATCATCAACAATCTCGGCGATCTGCTGAGCTTCGGCGGCTAGCCGTCACTTGAGACCTAAGCGCCGCCGCCGTCAGACGCCCGCATAGATCAGCGACAGCTTGGCGACGGCCGCGTCAACGCTCAGCTCCTCGCTTATGCCCGAGCGGCGGTTGGCCAGTTCCACGGTCCCCGCCTTCAGGCCGCGCGGGCCGACCGTCAGGCGCCATGGCAGGCCGATCAACTCCATCGTCGCAAACTTCGCCCCTGCCCGCTCGTCGCGATCGTCATAGAGCACGCTGAGACCGGCGGCGGCGAGGCGGGTTTCGAGATCGGCAGAGGCCCCGTCGCAGGCGTCATCACCCTGCTTCAGGTTCACCAGACCGACCGCGAAGGGCGCCACGCTCTCGGGCCAGATGATGCCCTTGTCGTCGTGATTGGCCTCGATCAGCGCGCCGACCAGGCGACTGACCCCGATGCCGTAGCTGCCGCCATGAACGGCCGCGCGGGTGCCATCGGGGGCGGTCAACATCGCGCCCAGCGGCTCGGCGTATTTCGTGCCGAAATAAAAGATGTGCCCAACCTCGATGCCGCGGGCGGTCACCCGGTCGGGCGCGGCGACCTCGGCCTCGAACGCCGCCTGATCGTGGGTATCGTCGGTCCGGGCATAGGGCGTCGTCCAGTCCCGGCGGATCGCGGCCAGTTGATCGGCGTCGTCGTAATCAATCGCGCTGTCGCCGAGGGTCATCTCGACGATGCGCCGGTCCAGAAACACCTCGCTCTCCCCGGTCTCGGCCAGCACCAGGAATTCATGGGCGAGGTCGCCGCCGATCGGCCCGCTCTCGGCCTGCATCGGCACCGCCTTCAGGCCCAGGCGCTCGAAGGTGCGCAGATAGCTCACCATCATCTTGTTGTAGCTGACCTCGGCCGCGTCGCGGTCCAGGTCGAAGCTGTAGCCGTCCTTCATCAGGAACTCTCGCCCGCGCATGACGCCGAAGCGGGGCCGGATCTCGTCGCGGAACTTCCACTGGATGTGGTAGAGCATCTTCGGCACGTCGCGATAGGAACTGGCCGAGGCGCGGAAGATCTCGGTGACCTGCTCCTCGTTGGTTGGGCCGAACAGCATGTCGCGGTCGTGCCGGTCGCGGATGCGCAACATCTCGGGACCGTAGGCATCGTAGCGGCCGCTCTCGCGCCAGAGCTCGGCCGACTGGATCGTGGGCATCAGGATCGGGATGGCTCCGGCGCGCTGCTGCTCCTCGTGCACGATACGCTCGATATTGCGCAGCACCTGATAGCCGAGCGGCAGCCAGGAATAGATGCCGGCGCTCGCCTGACGGATCATGCCTGCGCGCAGCATCAAACGATGCGAGGCGATCTGCGCTTCGGCCGGCGTCTCTTTCAGGACCGGCAGGAAATAGCGGCTGAGGCGCATGATATGTCTCTCGGCAGGGGTCGTGGCGCGGCGAGACCGGCGGTTTAGGCGCTGCTGCAGCGCACGACAAGCACCGCAAAGACCGCCCCGCGAGAACGGGAAGCGCTTTCATCGGGTAGTTTGGAAAAGATCATGCGTGATGTTACTGCTACAGCTAAGCGGCAGGCAAAAGCCGCGACAATCCTGGCTCAGTCTAGGGGAGCTGGCCCGTCCTTCCGGGGCGGGCCTTTTCCCGGGTCGTTGACGTCCCGGGACATCATTGATCGCCAAGCGTGATGCCAAGGCTTGGTAGATCCAGCGCCTTGGCCAGTTGCGACAGCCGCTTCTCGGTGTCCTCTCCGGCCATCTCGGCGACCCAGGGTGCAAGTCGCATCGCGACACCGTCGGGCTGGACGGACAGCGCCGTGGCCGGCAGGACGCCGCGCGAGCAGGCGGCGAGCGAACAGCCGAGGCGAAGCGCATAGCCGACGACGGCCGCCCGATCGACGACCGCCTCCGGCACCAGCCGCGTCGCGTCTTTCACCACGGTGGCCTTGCGATTGCGCCGATAGCGCGCCGCCAGCGCCATGGCGAGGAACACGCGGCCGGGATGGCCGATCCCAGTGAGGGTGGAGCGGGTCGACACCTCCCAGGCCGCCGTCACCCGATGATCGGGATGGGCGCGCCATGAGATATCGGCCAGATGGGCGGCCGCGCGCATGAGCCGCGCTTCCTGCCGGTCGACGGGCTGCAGCGCCGCTGTGATCCAGGCGCCCAGCTCGGCACCGAAGCCGGGGGCGCGGGCATGCACCTTCTCGATGGCGGCGGCGGCGGCGAGAAGCGGGTCTTCGCGCGCCAGACGGGCCGGCATCGCCTCCAGGCAGATCCCTTCGCGCAGTCCGAAGGCCGAGACCGTGATGCGCTCGGGCGCCAGCGCCTGCACCAGCCCGCGCATCAGCCGCGCGGTTGTGTGCAGTCCGGCGGCACGGTTTTCTGACACGCCGTCGATCTGGGCCAGATCGGCCACTGCGCTGCGCCGTATCCGGCGCGACAGGGCCAAGGCGGCCTCGCCCGTCATCTCGTATTCGTGCAGCACCTTCAGCGGCCAGTCGCCGGTCTCCATGTCGACACGGGCGAAGGCGCGCCAGGCGCCGCCCACAAGATAGAGCCGGCGCGCGCTGGCGCGGATGTCGTCGGGAAGGGCGGCAAGCTCGCGCTCGATGACGCGGTCGGGATCGCGCGCCTCCTCCAGCCTCAGCGGCCCCAATGGCGTGGTCACGCCGGCGCCGACATGCCCCTGCTCGAGATGGCAGAGCTCCAGCGACGCGCCGCCCAGATCGGCGACGACGCCGTCGGCGCGCGGATCGCCGAACAGCACGCCCTTCGCGGCCAGGCGCGCCTCGTCAGTGCCGCTGGCCACGCGCAGGCGCACGCCGGTGTTCCGCTCGACCAGATCGCGGAACTCGGCACCATCCTCAGCGTCGCGGATCGCGGCGGTCGCGACGCCGGCCAGCGTTGCAACGCTCAGATGCTCGGCAACGGCGGCAAAACGGCGGAGTGCGATCAACGCACGCTCGCGGCCCTCGGCATTCAGGCGGCCCGACTGCGAGAGCCCACGCCCGAGACCGCACATCACCTTCTCGTTGAACAGCACGCTGGGGCTGCGGTTGCCGCCCTCGAAGATCACCAGGCGAACGCTGTTCGAGCCGGCGTCGATGACGCCGATGCGGCCCTCGCGCGTGCCAGGCTCGGCGAAGGACCGGGCGTCGAGACCCTTCAGCCCCAACCGCGCACCGCCATCGGCCGTCACGCGGGTGCTGGGCGCCGTCATGCCCGCGCCGGCGGCTGCCGGCAGGCGCAGACGCGGCGTGTCGTCCTCATCAACCCGGGTGGCGCCCCGCCGGCGGAGCGACGGCCGCTCGGTCAAGCAACGATGCTCCCGACCGGCGCCATCTCGGCCTTCTCCTCGACGCTCTGTTCGACCTCCGCCTCGACATCCCCGTCGACAATCGCCGCGACGCCGGGCTCGCCCGCCAGTTCCCGGGCCAGGCGTGGCGCATCCGCGGTGCCGCTTCGCCCACGGCCCGAAAGCGAGGGATGGCGCATGAAGAAGTTATGGCTGTTGAACAGGCTGTCGCCCCTACCGGCGCTGGCGCGCAGAAACTTGCCGTCGGGCATCAGCACCCAGGACTGCGCCTCGTCGCGCAGATTGGCGGCCATCACCTGCTCCAGGATCTGCGCGCGCACGGTCGGGTTGTCGATTTCGATCAACGTCTCGACCCGGCGGTTCAGATTGCGGCCCATCCAGTCGGCCGAGGAAATGTAGAGCCGCGCCTCCGCACTCGGCAGCCCATGGCCGTTGCCGAAGCAGCAGATCCGGCTGTGCTCCAGAAAGCGCCCGACGATCGACTTGACCCTGATGTTCTCACTGAGCCCCGGGACACCCGGTCGAAGCCCGCAGATCCCGCGGATCACCAGGTCGATCTGCACACCCGCGGTCGACGCCTCGTAGAGCGCGTCGATGACGTCCTCCTCGATCAGCGAATTCATCTTCGCCCAGATCTGCGCCGGTCGCCCGGCCCGCGCATGCGCCGCCTCGGCCGCGATGCACTCGACCAGAGTCGATTTGAGCGTCAGTGGCGCGCACTGCACCTTCTGCAGGCCGTTCGGTTCGGCATAGCCGGTGATGTAGTTGAAGATCTTGCCGGCATCGCGCCCATGCGCCGGCGAGCAGGTGAAAAGCGAGAGGTCGGTGTAGATCTTCGCCGTGTTGGGGTGGTAGTTGCCCGTCCCGAAATGCGTGTAGGTGACGAGTTGGTCGCCCTCGCGCCTGACCACTGTCGAGATCTTGGCGTGGGTCTTCAGGTCGACGAAGCCGAACACAACCTGCGCCCCTGCCCGCTCAAGCTCGCGCGCCTGGCGAATGTTCGCAGCCTCGTCGAAGCGGGCCTTCAGCTCGACCAGCGCGGTGACCGATTTGCCGTCCTCGGCCGCCTCGCAGAGCGCCGCGACGATCGGGCTGTCCTTCGACGTGCGATAGAGCGTCTGCTTGATCGCGATCACGTTCGGGTCGCGTGCCGCCTGGCGCAGGAACTGCACGACGATCTCGAAGCTCTCATAGGGGTGGTGCAGCAGCATGTCCTTGGCGCGCACCGCCGCGAAGATGTCGCCGTCGTGGTCGCGCACACGCTCGGGCAGGCGCGGCTGATAGGGCGTGAACTTGAGGTCGGGCCGGTCGTCGATCACCAGCTCGGCCAGCGCTTTTATGCCGACGACGCCGTCGACCTCGATCACCTCCTCCGGGCG
The DNA here is from genome assembly GCA_039199465.1 of Pseudomonadota bacterium. Classification (GTDB taxonomy): domain Bacteria; phylum Pseudomonadota; class Alphaproteobacteria; order Rhodobacterales; family Rhodobacteraceae; genus Thermohalobaculum. The sequence continues at coordinate 1,428 of JBCCSW010000079.1, read as the reverse complement.
GGCGTGCAGCTCGCGGATGATCAGCTCGCGCATCGCGGCCGGGGCGCCGGCGGACAGCTTCAAGCGCACCACCTCGCCGCGGCGTCGGCGTTTCAGCGCGGTCTCGAACTCGCGGACCAGATCCTCCGCCTCTTCCTCCACCTCAAGATCGCTGTCGCGCAGCACCCGGAACAGGCAGTGACCCGTCAACTGGTAGCCGGGGAACAGCTGGCCCTGAAACACCTCGATCAGGCTTTCGACCGGCAGGAAGCGGATGCCCGTGCCCTCGCGCTCGGACAGCCGGATGAAGCGGTTCAGCTGCGGTGGGATCGGGATCAGCGCGTCCAGCGGCTCACCATCGCGCGCGCGGCGCAGGCTGAGCGCCAGGGCGATCCCCTCGTTCGGGATGAAGGGGAACGGGTGGGCCGGGTCGATGGCCAGCGGCGACAGGATCGGGAACACCTGTTCCAGAAAATGGCGCTCCATCTGGCTGCGGTCCTCGTCCGACAGCTCCGCAGGCGAGACCACATGGATCCCCTCGGCCGCCATCTCCTTCGAGAGCACCCGCCAGGTCCGCTGCTGCTCGGCCTGCAGCGCAAGCGCGTCGGCATCGATCCGGGTCAGCTGCTGCGCGGCCGTCAGCCCGTCCAGCGAGCGGCTGTCGACATCGGCCATAACCTGCGCCCGCAGACCCGCGACGCGAACGGTGTAGAACTCGTCCAGATTGTTGCCCGAGATCGAGAGGAAGCGCAGCCGCTCCAGCAGCGGCTGGTTGCGGTTCTCCGCCTCCTCCAGCACGCGCCAGTTGAAGGCCAGCCAGGACAGCTCGCGATTGAAGTATCGCTCGGGGCTGGCGGGGTCGACACTGGCGCGGTGACGCTCGGGGATGCTCGTGGTCGGATGGTTGAGAAAATCGGCACGCATCGGCGATCACTCCCTTCCAGCGGTCGAGGGCGGCGGCGCCGAACCGGTCGCGTCGGGCTCGGGCACGGCATCGCTGCGAGGCGTAGCATCGGGCCTGCCGGTCGCGGTGTCACCCGACGAATTCGTCTCGCGCAGACAGGCCGCAGCGAGGCGCTGCGAGACATGGCGCCGGCGCTTGCCGAGCGCCTGCGCATCCAACGCGCCGACCAGCGCGTGCACACTGCCGAAGTCGCGTTCGATCCGGGGCAGGAGGTAGTCGACCGCCTCCGGCGCGAGATCGAGCCCGCGATCCTCGGCCGCCTTCAGCATGACTGACGCGATCAGCGTCTCATCGGGCGGGCCGATGCGCACGACGCCGAGCGTGGCAAGGCGCGAGGCGAGATCGGGCAGGCGGAGCGACCAGGACGCAGGCGGCATGCGCGCGGTCAGCAGCAGCCGCCCGCCGCGCGCCGCGAGATGGTTGTAGAGATGGAACAGCGCCGCCTCGCGGGCCGGGTCGCCCGCCACTGCCTCCGCGCCCTCCAC
>JBCCSW010000078.1:0-12885 GCA_039199465.1 Pseudomonadota bacterium | reverse complement strand
TAGTCGACCGCCTGGTCGCTGGTCCAGGCGGCGGCGGGCTTCTCGGGCATCGCGCGGGCGACCATGCCGGTATAGGTGAAGCCCGGCACGAACAGATGCGCCGTGATCGGCGCACCGGCCTTGAGCAACTCGTGGGCCAGCTGCTCGGTCAACACGCGGACCGCTGATTTCGACACGTTATAGGCCGGGTTGCCGGGCGGCGTGGTAATGCCCTGCTTCGATCCGGTGTTCACGACGACGGCGGGGCGGGCTGCCTGGATCATGCGGGGCAGAAAGGCGTGCGTGCCGCGCAGCACCCCGAAGAAGTTCACGTCGATCAGGCGCCGCCAGTTGTCCATCTCGGACCAGGGCGTCGTCGGCAGGCCGGCGATACCCGCGTTGTTCATCAGGACGGCGACGGGGCCGGCGGCGAAGGCGGCATCGGCGAGCGCCGCGACGTCGCTGTCCGAGGCGACGTCGGTGGGCTGGCCGATCACCTCGACGCCCGATGGTGCGGCGGCGCCGATATCGGCAACGGCGGCGTCGAGCGCGGGTCCGGGCAGGTCGGCGAGAATGACGCCGAAGCCCGCTTCGGCGAAGCGCAGCGCCGCGACCTTGCCGACACCGCTCGCCGCTCCGGTGACGACGGCATAGCCGCCAGCCTGCAACGCGTCCTGGTACATCGGCAGTCCTTTCGCGGGTCGCCTCCGCAGGAGAGTGTGGCTCGGGCGACCAGCTTAGCCGAAGGCTGCAGGGCCGTTGAGTACCGTCTTCGTGGCCGTAGTGCACTTTAGGCCCGACGCGATGCGGCCCTCGCCAAGTCGGGGGCGCATGCCGCCCGGGCGCACCCGTCAGAGCAACCTGTCGCGCGGCACTCCGCAGCCGGACTCGACAAGGCTGGCGATCCGGCGGCGTTCGTCGTCGTCCAGGATGGTGCCGAGTTGCGCCCAGAGCCCGATATAGGCGCCGGCTGCCGCAGCCTCGCGCCGAGGCTCCGGCTGGTCGAGGGCCGCGCGCACCGCGTCGGCCGCACGCGCGCAGGCCGCCATCGCAGCACGGCGGGTTCGCCGATCCGCCCCGCTCAGCCACAGCTTGCCGCTAAGCTCCTCCTCGCAGCCGTCGGCATGGGCCAAGCCAAGGCCGAACCCCACATCGATGCTGTCGCCCTGCCATGCCGCCGCCGCCATGCCGAGCCGTCGGTAAGGCAGGCTGCGGTCACGGTCCGAGAACCAGCCGTCCGGGCTCTGCCCATCCAGCCAGACATGCACCATGGCCAGCCTGTCCCGACCATCGGGCGCGAGGTTGCGGTCGACCCACCAGCGCCCGAGACGTGCGATCAGCGGACGCTCTTCCCCGACCGCGTCCAGGATGTCCGAGACGTTATGGACATGCCAACGGTCCTCGGGCCCGGCGAAGCCCTCGGGCGGGGGATCGAACTGGCCGAGGCGGACGATGAAGGCCACCCCGATCAGCGTCCGCTCGCCCCGGATGTCGCTGTAGACGAGGATCGAGGGGCGGCTGAAGTCGATCGGCTCGCCGGCGATGGGCGACGGCTGGCCGGGCAGCGACCAGTGCTCGCCCATCAGCGGTGTGGGCGCACCGCGCGTGCGCCAGCCCTCCGCCTCGGCCACCGCCACGTCGCGGTATCTCTCGACGCCTGCATGCACCGCGGCGATCTGACGGGCCTGCAGGGCGCGCCAGTCTTCCTCGGCCGCGGCCGTGTCAGCCGAGACAGTCGCGCTGGCGAGGCCGAGAAGCAGCGCGCCGGCGAGGACAGCGGGTGTCCTCACTGTGCGCGTCCCAACTCTACGCATCCTCACTGCCCGCGCCGGATCTGGAACCAGCGCTGGCTGGTCACCTGCCGCCCGCCCGGCCCGGTCCGCGTCACCTGCCCCTGCCACTGACCGGGGGCGACGCGGCGGACGTTGCGCTCGCGCGTCCACTGCCGGCCGTTCGGCCCGGTGACCGTCGAGAACCCCGAGCACGCGCCGCCGGCGCAGGACCGCTGTGCATCGCGCGTGAACACCTGGCCGCGATTGGTGACCACCGTCCCCTGACGCGTCACCACGCCATTGGCCCGGCTCTGGTTGAAGCTGCGCGTGAAGCCCCGGCCATCGTCGCGGTTTACATTGACCGTGCCCTGCAGCTGCCCGCCGCCGCGCGTCACCGCCCGGTCGACCACCGTCGTCCGGCCATTCGGCCCGACGATCGTGGCGCCCGAAGTGACGGTCTGCGCCGTGGCAGCGCCGGCCATGCCCAATGCCGCGGCCAGGATCGCCGTGCTGAGAGGATGACGCGTCATGTCGAAGCTCCCATTCCATCCCAAGATCCGATGGCGGGAACCTTGCCGATACCCTGTAGCGCGGGCGTGTCGGGCGTATTTCGTTTTGTGACGATTTGTAACCGGGCGCGGTCTGCCTCTCTCCAGAACGAAAGCGTGCCTAGAGTGGCGGCCATGACCGACAGCATGCGCATTCTGGTGGTGGAGGACGATCCCGAGCTCGGGCCCCTGATCGAGGGCCTGCTCGTGCGCGAGGGCTTCGCGGCGACGACCGTGACCGACGGGGCGAGGATGGACGACGCGTTGAAGGGAACGGCCTTCGACCTCGTGATCCTGGACCTGATGCTGCCGGGCGAGGACGGGCTGTCGATCTGCCGCCGCCTGCGCGCACGCTCGGCGATCCCGATCCTGATGCTGACTGCCAAGAAGGAGGATATCGACCGCATCATCGGGCTGGAACTCGGTGCCGACGACTATCTGGGCAAGCCGTTCAACCCGCGCGAGCTGACCGCGCGCATCCGCGCCATCCTGCGCCGGGCCGCCCCCGCGCCGGACGCCCCGGCCGAGATGTTGTGTTTCGATGCCTGGCGCCTCGACACCGCGGCGCGGGCGCTCTGGCGCGAGGGGCGGCAGCAGACGCTGACCTCGGGCGAGTACGATCTGCTGCTGGCCTTCGTCACGCATCCGAACCGCGTGCTGTCGCGCGACTGGCTGCTCGAGGAGACGCAGGACCGCAATGCCGAGCCGTTCGATCGCAGCGTCGACGTGCAGGTCAGCCGGCTCCGCCGCAGGTTGGGCGACGATCCACGCGCGCCGGGCCTGATCAAGACGGTGCGGAACGGCGGCTACATCTTCACCGCGAAGGTCAGCCGACAGTGATCGGGCGGTGGAGCCTGTTGGTGCGCCTCGGCGCCATCGTCGCGGTCGGCCTGTTCGCGCTGCAGCTGCTGATCGTCGGCATCATCTTCGCCCAGCGCAGCCGAGACACCGACACCGGTTTTCGCTATCCGCTGCCCGACCAGGCGGTGGCGATGGTCGACCTGCTAGAGACGGGCGCGGAGCGCAAGCAGCTCCTGCGCGCCTTCAACAGCGCCGATCTCTCCGTCTCGATCCAGGCCGGCGAGATGGAGGCCTTCACCGAGGAGACCCTGCGCCTGCCGCGGGTCGAGCGCGCGCTCGGCCGCTATGACCGCGCATTGGGCGCGCGCCGCTACGCCGCTTTCATCGCCATGCCCGAGGGCGAGAACGCCGATATCCGCTTCACCGATCGGGGCCTCTGGAGCCGTTGGCCGCTGCGGATGGCGATCGAGCTCGACACCGGCGAGATCCTGGTGATCGAGACGCGCGGCGACTTGACCGCGCGGGTGTTCTCCTGGCCGCTCGGCTTCTTCTCGGGGATCGTCTCGCTCATGGTGGCGATCACCGTGCTGCTGGCGGTGCGGCGCGAGACCAAGCCGCTGCGCGCGCTGGCCGAGGCTGCGCAGCGCTTCGCCCAGGGTGCGACGCGCCAAAAGGTGGCAGTTACCGGTGCGCCGGAGGTGCGCAACCTGCTCAGCGCCTTCAACGACATGCAGGAGCGGATCGGCGATCTGCTCAACAGCCGCACGCTGATGCTCGGCGCGCTCGGCCACGACATCAGGACCTATGTCACGCGGCTGCGTCTCCGGATCGACCAGGTCGAGGACCCGGTCCTGCGCACGGCCGCCGAGCGCGATCTCGATCAGCTTTCGGCGCTGGTCGACGACGGCGTCTCGCTGGCCCGCATCGGCATCGAGGGTGCCGGCGAAGCGGAGACGGATGCCGCCGCCCTGCTCGGCGATCTCATCGCCGACTACAAGGCGAACGGCGCCGCACTCCACCTGAAACCGCACGACACAGGGCCGGCCCTGGTGCACGCGCTGCCGGGCAACCTCCAGCGCCTGTTCGGGAACCTGATCGACAACGCGCTGAAATATGGCGCGGTCTGCTGGGTCGAGATGCGCGCCGAGCACGGCTGGCTGGCGGTCGAGATCCACGACGACGGGCCCGGCGTGCCGGCGGATCAGCTGGAGCAAATCAAGCGGCCCTTCTTTCGAAGCGATGCGGCACGCACGCTGAAGGCGGATGGTCATGGTCTGGGCATTGCCATCGCAAACGAGATCGCCGTGACGATGGGCGGCCGGTTGCAGCTCACCTCACCACCCGGCTCAGGGCTCCTGTGCCAGATCTGGCTGCCCACGCTTTAGGGCTGGGCGGTCACGGCCAGACCAGGCGGCGGCCACACCGAGGCGGGTGACGGGGGCACGGACGTTGCCGCAAGGGCAAAGTGCCGTGCTGCCAGCGCCTTGCGGCGTTGCGTTGGGTGGCGTCTTCCCATGTAGCTCTCCGGCTTGACCGCGGTTCGACCGAGACGTCACCAGCATAAGTTGTAATTGAATACTCTCAGTGGCTCACTACGGTACACGTAGTAGTTGTACAGCATTACTATCGATACTAATTGGTTCTGCTTTCATACACTTGGCACTACTGCGCAGATCGTACTTTCGCCTCATTGCGGTCTTCGTCGGCAAAATCAGAACATCGGAACGTACGCAGTGCCTATTTCGTCGTCTTACTGTCTCGAGCGTGAGTGTGGCGGGTCCTGATTGAAATTCGCGCGTTCCCTCCGCGCATGAGAGCAGGAGATGGCCATGGCGACGTCGCAGACTTCGCAAGCATCGCTCGACACCGTCATTCGCAGCAGTTGGGGCGCGGGCCTGGTCGCCGATCTGACGCTGACCGCCGAGACGCCACTCTCTGGCTGGCAGGTCGCGTTCGACTACGACGGGGACATCGTCAACATCTGGAACGCGCGCATCGTCTCGCAGGTGGGCAGCCGCTATGTGGTCGAGTCGGTCGGCTACAACGGCACGCTTGGCGCCGGTCAGAGCGCCATGTTCGGCTTCCAGGGCAGTGGCAGCGGTAGCGCGGTCGTGGTCGCCTCGATCAACGGCGTTGCGGTCGGTGATGCCGCGCCCAATCCAGACCCCGATCCAGAGCCCGAGCCGCTGCCGGAACTCGCCGTCGCCGATGCCATGGCTGCCGAGGAGGACGGCAGCGTCGCCTTCACCCTGACACTGTCCGCCCCGAGCACAAGCGATGTCGTGGTGGACTACCAGACGCTGGCGGGCTCGGCCGTCGCAGGCAGCGATTTCAGCGCCCAGCAGGCGCAGGTCACTGTCCCGCCAGGGCAAACGATGGCGACCATCGCGATCGCGCTGAACGACGACACCGCGGCGGAGGGAACGGAGAGCTTTCAGCTGCGTCTGACCGGCGCGACGGGGGCCGAGATCGTCGATGCGACCGCGACCGCGACCATCACCGACGGCGATCCGTCGGACACCCCCGATCCCGACCCAGATCCGGACCCAGATCCCGATCCCAACCCGGGCGGCGGGCTGATCGTGGACGGGCCGCTCTCGACCTCGGGCAACCAGATCCTCGACGCCAACGGCAACCCGGTACAGATCCGCGCGGTGAACTGGTTCGGCGCCGAGAACGACGTGCGCGCGCCGCACGGCCTCTGGCAGCGCCCGATGACCGAGATGATGGACCAGATGGTGGCCGAGGGCTTCAACGCCATTCGCCTGCCGTTCTCGGTGCAGAACATCCTCGAGGACCTGCCGGCGACCAGCGTGGCGGGCGATCCCAGCCTGCAGGGGCTGACCACGCTCGAGATCTTCGACCGCATCGTCGATTACGCCGAGGATATCGGCCTCAAGATCATCCTCGACGCCCACCGCATCACCCAGGGCAATGGGGCCGAGGGCATCTGGTATGCGGGGCCCTACGACGAGGACGACTGGATCGAGGCCTGGCAGATCCTCGGCAACCGCTATGGCGACGCGCCGGCGGTGATCGGCGCGGATCTCTTGAACGAGCCGCATCTCGGCACCTGGGGCACCGGGCAGCGCAACGACTGGGCCGCTGCGGCCGAGGTCGCGGGCAATGCGGTGCTGGACGTGGCGCCCGACTGGCTGATCCTGGTCGAGGGCATCGGCACCTATCAGGGCAACAACTATTGGTGGGGCGGCCAGCTTCAGGGCGTGCGCGACCGGCCGGTCGTGCTGAACGCCGACGACAAACTGGTCTATTCGCCCCATGACTATCCGGCCTCGATCTTCCAGCAGCCCTGGTTCACCGACGGCTCGAACCTCTACGACGTGTTCCGCGAGAACTGGGGCTTCATTTTCGAGGAGGGGATCGCGCCGGTCCTGCTGGGGGAGTTCGGCTCGCGCCTCGAGAACCCGCTGGACCTGGTCTGGGCCGAGGCGATCACCGACTACCTGTCGGGGGATTTCGACGGCGACGGCGCGAACGATCTGCCAGCGGGCGCGGTCGGGCCCAGCTTCGCCTGGTGGTCGTGGAACCCGAACTCGGGCGACACCGGGGGCTATGTTCTGGATGACTGGACGACGGTGCGCCAGAACGCGGCCGACCTGCTGGCACCGTTCCTGGACGATGACGCGGCAGCGCCCGACCCTACCCCGGTGGACCCCGATCCCGTCGATCCTGACCCAGTCGATCCTGACCCAGTCGACCCGGACCCAGTCGATCCCGACCCCGTAGACCCGGACCCCATAGACCCCGGCGACGGCATGGGCGGCGGCAGCACCGGCGGCGGTGGCGACTCGGGGCCCTTTGTGGGCGGCGGGCAGACCTATTTCGTCGGCCAGACCTCGGTCTTGACCGGGTTCGACCCCACGCGGGATGTCCTCGATCTCGGACCGAACTCGATCCACAACCAGATCCCGATCGACACCGCCGACGGCTTCATGATGCTGCACATGTTCAACAGCAGCCTCTCGCTGCTGCTGGAGGGCGTCTACCTCGCCGACCTGCATCCCGAGAACTTCGCGCCGATCTCGGACAGCCATCTGCAGCAGGATCTCAGCGCCGTGCTCGCCTATGAGGACGGCACCGGCCTCGTGCGGCCGAACGCGGTCTACATCCGCTCGCATCAGGAGGGCCTGCAGGAGACCGTCGATTTCGACCCGGCGACGGACAAGATCAGCTTCTTCTATCTCAGCGTCCGCGGCGATGGCGGGCTCAACTTCCAGGTCGAGCAGACGGCCGAGGGCGCGCGGTTCTTCAATCCCCTCAGCGGGCAGAGCCTGACGCTGCGCGATATCAGCTTCTCCGACCTCGACAGCGCGCATTTCGAATGGCGCGCCAACCAGCTGGAGGACAACATCGCCGGGCGCATGGGGCTCGCGAGCGTCATCGACGGCTTCCAATACGTGAGCGCCAACGTCTTCAGCGGCAAAAGCGTCGCCATGGCCGGCCTCGTCGACCGCGCCCCCTATCACAGCCAGCCGGACTATACCGGCACGCCGATCGGCGGAACGGACCCGGGTGACGCCGGCACGGGCGACACGGGGGACACGGGCGACGACGGCGCGACCGCACCGATCGTGGTGACGGTTACCGGCGGCTCGGTGACGGAAGCCGACCCCGGGGTCGACCATGTGCATGACGACGGTTCGTCTCATGTCCATGACGACGGCCACCGGTTCATCACGTTCATGGTGTCGCTGGATGCGCCCGCGGCCGACGAGGTCACGCTGAGCTATGAGACGGCGGATGGGACGGCCGTGGCCGACACCAGCAGCGACGTCGCATGGGACTATCACGAGGCCACAGGGACGCTTGTCTTCGCACCGGGCGAGCAGACCAAGACCGTGGTAGTCTCGGTGCATCCCGACACGCTGGTGGAGGGCACGGAGACCTTCGTCTTGCGTGTCACCGGTGAGAACATCACTGGCGACCTGGAGGCCACGGGCACCATCCTCGACAACGACAGGGACCACGATGCCGGCGACGGCATGGGCGACGGTGGCGTGGGCCACGACACGGGCGATGGCGGCATGGGCCACGACACGGGCGATGGCGGCATGGGCCACGACATGGGTGGTGGCGGCATGGGCCACGACATGGGTGGTGGAGGCATGGGCCACGACATGGGCGATGGCGGCATGGGCCACGACATGGGTGGTGGCGGCCATGACCACGGCGACCACACTCCCGGCGATTTCATCGACATCACCGAGTATGGCGTCCATCACGGCACCAGCAGCCACACGCACCACGACTCGCTAGACGGTGGGCGCACGCCGATCACCACCGAGGCGATGCTGGCCTATAACGGGTTGCGCGACTTCCTGGGGTTGGGGGCCGTGACGATCGACGACATCGGCACCTGGGCCTTCGCCAACGGCCTGACGAACAACACCACCGCCTATGGCAACGACCTGCAGGGCGTCGGGCTCTGGTATGCGATGCAGGGTGCCAAGGTCGGCTGGATCGACGACGACGCCTTCGATCCCCAGATCCTGGCCGACATCCAGCGCGAGGCGAGGCTGGGCGATCCCGATGCCGTGATGGCGATGGTCGAGGACTACGGCCATGACGGCTTCGCCGACTACCTGCGCGCCAGTAACATGGTCGACAGCTTCGTCAGCACGCTGAAGATGGAGCCCCATTACGGCGGTTGGATGCATGGGCGCACCCATGGCGGGCTGGGCCTGCCGGGAGAGGACGGCGGCACGGCGGCGACCGCGCATGACGTCAATCACCTGACGGTGCTGAGCCACGACCAGACGCAGCCCTTCATGAACGACACCTTCGACTGGCCGCAATGGCCGGCGCTGGAGGTGCCGCATCAGGACGTGATCGACTATTTCCAGAGCATGGTGGTGCTGGGCGATCCCCTGGGCGATGCCCTGCCGGCGGGCACGACCGGGGCCACACCGCCCGATCCCGACCCTGATCCCGACCCTGATCCCGATCCCGATCCGGGGCCGCAGGTCATCGGCGAGGCCGGTATCCTGACGTTCTCGCAACCTGACCGCGATAGCTGGATCCGGGTGGATTTCGACACAGCGATCGAGAATGCGGCCGTCGTGATCGGCCCCTTGACGGCGAATGGCGGTCAGCCCGCAACGATGCGCGTCCGCGATGTGAGCGAGACCGGCTTCGAGGTGAAGATCGACGAGTGGTCCTATCTCGACGGTGCCCATATTCTAGAGAGCGTGAGTTGGCTTGCGGTGTCCGCCGGGACGTATCAGCTGAGCGACGGTCGCGTTTTGGCCGCGGGCAGCACCACCTCCAACGACAAGTGGGGCAACCAGTCCTTCGATGTCAGCTTCGGCACGCTGCCCGTGGTCGTCGCCCAGATGACCAGTGCGAAAGGTGCCGATCCCGCGACCGTGCGGCTGGACGACGTGACGGTCGGCGGCTTCGATTTCCGGCTGCAGGAGGAAGAGGGCGCCGACGGCGGCCATGCCTATGAGCACCTGTCATGGATCGCGCTGGAGACCGGCACCGACGGCGTGCTGGCGGGGCGGACCGGCAACACCGTCGATCACCGGCTGCACGAGATCGATTTCACGACCGACTTCGACAGCGACCCTGCCTTCCTGGCCGCGATGCAGACGATGAACGGCGGCGATACGGCGACGGTCCGGCAGGACCGAAGCTGGTCGAGCGACAGCGCCCGTATCCGCATCGAGGAGGAGAAGTCGCGCGACGCCGAGACCCGGCATGTGAGCGAGGACGTGGGGTTTATCGCGCTGGAGACGGGGCTCCTGTACGGTGAGACCTACGACGACATCCTGTGATCGCCCAGGCGTGACCCTGGGATCGGCTTCGAGATCTCTCGAGGACACTGGGTACGGCGCGGCACGGGAAAGTGGACCAGCGGGAAGGCTGACGGTCAGGCGGCCGAAAGCCCGGCCGTCAGCTCCGAGCTCGTCGGCGGGTTCGCACCGCGCTTGAGGCAGGTCAGCGCCGCCGCAGCACAGGCCTGACGGAGCAGCAGGCGCCGCACCGGTTCGTCCAGCGCGTCGAGCCCGGCGGCACTGCGAACGTCTTTGCGGTCGAGACCGGCGATCAGGGCGGACATGAAACTGTCGCCCGCGCCCACGGTGTCGACGACCTCGATCGCCGGCGCCGGTTCGAACAGGTGGGCGTCGCGGCAGAACATCTCCGCCCCGGTGCCGCCCCGCGTGACGACGACGAGCCGAACGCCGGCCGCAAGCCAGTCGGGGGCCATGGCCGACGCTTTGGCGCCGGGATACAGGATCTCAAGATCCTCCGCGCTGATCTTGAGCACGTCAGCCAGTGTCGCCACCTCGGCCACCCGCGCCCGCCATAGATCGAGGTCGGGCACGACCGTCGGGCGCACATTGGGATCGACGGTGATCAGGCGCCGGCCCCGTTCCCGGCGCATCAGTGCGATCAGGCTGCTGCCGACGGGCTCTGCCACCAGCGAGTAGGAGCCGGCATGCAAGGCCCAGATCCCCGGGTCCAGCGCCGGGGGCAGATCGCCCTCGCCCACCGCGCGCTCGGCCCCGGTCTCACCATAGAAGGCGTAGAACGGCGAGCCGCCGGGGCCGAGATCCACCAGGCTCAGGGTCGTGCGCCGCTCGGTGGAAACCAAATGCGCCTCGCCGATGCCCTCGCGGGCCAGCGCCGTTCGGATGCGCGTACCCATCGGGTCTGTCGAAAGGCCCGTCAGCAACGACGCGTCGGTGCCGAGCCGTGCCAGACCGACCGCGACGTTGAAGGGCGACCCGCCGAGGCGTGCTTGGAAGCAGAGACCATCCGGACCCTCCTCGGCGAAAAGGTCCCAAAGCGCCTCGCCGCAGACCAGGACAGTCATGACGCGACCCCTTGCGGCGGGCACATGGCGCCGATGACGATCGCCACTGCATCGACCATGGAGACGCCAGCGGGCCGGAGGACTGCGCGGCGCCGGCCGTCGGTCAGCGGCTCGGCCGCCGGGTCGATGTTCGGACGCATAAGCGGCCCCGGTGTCGGCCCCGGTGTCGGCCTGCCCTCGCGCAGGAAGCCCAGCATCACGCGCATGTCGAGCCTAGCGGGCAAGCGGCCGGCGACACCCTTGGACCCGAGTTGGCGGCCAGGATGCCATAGCGACCGATGAGAGGCTTCGTCCCGCTTGTGTCGCGGTCTGGATCGGCGGGCACCATCGCCATGTCCCGGACGTGGCGCCCACTCACATCCCCTGGCGACGGGAGACACACAACCTCGACGTCTCCGCGCTGGGTCATGACGGCCGCTTCCTGCTCCACGTCTCGATCTCGACGGCGGCGACGAACACGCCAACCGTGGCCCACCGCCTGAGCACGTCGACCCGGGCGCGTTCGGGTCTGAGTGGAACACCGACGCGATCAGCGTGTCCAGATTTGAACCCGGTCGCGAAACGGCCGCCAGCCGCCAGGCTGCGGAGCGATGATCGCACCCAGCGTGCCGTGGCGAAGCCGCGCGCGCCGAGGGAGCAGGGCCCGCCCGACAGCAACCGAGCTGCCGACGACGCGAGCGAGCCTGTCGAAAGCGCCTAAGCCTCGTTCCATAGCGGCCCGCTTCGGTAGGCGCCACAACATCCAAGACCTCCCCGGCGACGAGAGAGCCATCGCAGATCACGGGTAGGGCGTCGGGGTCGGCACCACGGATTGCCTGTGAGGCATGATCGCCAAGCAATCCCTCGAAAGACGCATCGAGCGGCACCCCCCCGTTGAGATCGAGCGCCAGCATTTGCTTAGCAGACACCAACTGCATCGCCGACGGCGGCCGGGATAGGATCGACACGCGATGCATCGGCATCGCTATGATGGTCCGAACTGGGCATGCCGCCGTGTTGGTCGCATCCAGCGTGCTGGACAGTCCGAGGATCACGCATCAGGGGCTGGTCTTGACCTGCGCCCTCGACGGCATCCACTCCAGTCTCCGAAAGGCGCGCTGCTGGCACGACCAGCGAGAGAGCCCCGACCCGCAGGTTCCGTGTCGGCAGAGAGGAAGGAACGACCATGTTCACCACCGTATCGGATGGCGTCTGTCGCGCTTCTCGTGCGCGCCGATACGTCACCACTTCGCCGGAGGGTTCGGCGTGACGGCGGCACGAAAGGTCGCCGTCGTGGGGCTCGGCTCCATGGGCTATGGCATCGCGCAGTCCTGCCTTCGCGCGGGCCACAGCGTGCTTGGCGTCGATGTCGCCCCTGAACCGGTCGCCCGCTTCCGGGCCGACGGCGGGGCGGAAGGCGATCTGGCCACTGCGGCGCCGACCCTAGATGCGCTCGTCATCGTGGTTCTGAACGCCAGACAGGCCGAGAGCATCCTGTTCGGCACGGCTGGCGTTGCGACCCTGTTGAAGCCGGGCGCCGTGGTCATCGTCTGCGCGACCGTCCCGCCCGAGTTCGCGAAGTCGACGGCCGCGCGGTGCGCACAGGAGGGCTTGCTCTACCTGGATGCACCGATCTCGGGCGGTGCCGCGAAAGCGGCCGAGGGCAAGCTCTCGATCCTCGCCGCAGGCGGCGCAGCTGCCTTCGACGCGGCGCGGCCGGTGCTGGACGCGATCGCCGAGACCGTGTTCGAGGTCGGCGACGCCCCTGGCGCAGGCTCGGCGATGAAAGCGGTCAACCAGCTGCTGGCCGGCGTGCATATCGCGACCATGGCCGAAGCGCTGACCTTCGGTATGACGCAGGGCATCAGCCCCGAGCGTTTTCTGGAGGTGATCAGCAAATGCGCCGGGTCGTCATGGATGCTGGAGAACCGCGCGCCGCATGTGGTCGACGGTGATTACACGCCGC
>JBCCSW010000077.1:0-13063 GCA_039199465.1 Pseudomonadota bacterium | reverse complement strand
CCTGGAAGCTGCTGGCCGAGAAGGTGGACGAGCCAAGCCCACCGTCCGGGTTCACCTCGATCAGTGCCGAGGCATTGGCAACGGGCACATCGACCAGGAACGAGCCCAGAACTCCAGCCTCGGCCGGGATGCCGCTGATATCGCTCACCTGACCGGCATTCAGCGAGATCGTGTAGGTGCCGTTATCTGCCGCATCGAAGCTGCCACCCGGCGCATCGACCGCGTAGGTGGCCGTGCGCGGCGTGCCGTCGGCAGGGACGTCCACCGACACCAGCGATGCTGCCGCCGAGAAGCCGAGCGCTGCGTTCTCGACCAGGATGTCGGCGCCGTCGAGCGTGGAGACATCGATCGCGAAGTTGTCGCTGTAGGTGACCGAGAATTCGTAGCTCGTGCTGCCGGGGACGACCGGCAACAGGTTGAGGCTGGCGGTGGGCGCCTGGCCGTCGGCGTTGCTGGCATCCTCCAACGCGATGATCTCGATCGCCTTGATCGCGGGGTTCTCCACGACGTGGATGAACTCCAGATCGACCGTGCCGTCGCTGACGAACTGATGACTGACCACGGCACCCTTGAGGAACGCGTTGCCGGCCAGCGCATACGGATCGATGTCGTCGAACGAGGCCGGGACCAGCCCGTCGACGATCACGTCGAAGACCCGGTCGCCGGTCGGATCGCCGCTGCCGTCGGCATCGGGGATCGCCTGGAACAGCTCGGCAACATAGAGGTTGACGATCACCTCGGTGCCCGCCTCGACCGGGAAGGCCCAGATCATATTGCCGTTGCTGCCGTTGTTGTTGTCCCAGCGCTCGATGCCGATCACGTCCGCGGTGATGCCGGTGCCCTGCAGCATCGAGAGATCGACGTTGGTGTTCGGCTGGCCGTCGGTCGGGAAATCGTTGTTCGACCCGTTGTTGATCAGGAACGGCGAGTTGTTCTGCTGCGTGTCCTCGGACCAGACCGGGCCGCCGTCCGAGGCCGCTGCCTCGGCGCCGCCGGCGTTGACGCGATACAGGATCGTCTGCGTCGGTTCGGCGACCTCGTTCACGATGATCGGCACGGGCAGGATGGTGACGTCGACGCCATCGCCGGCCGAGACGGCGGCCGTGTAGGCGCCGTCATCAGGTTCGTCGGTCAGCCAGCTGAAGGTGCCGGTGCCGTCGCCATTGTCGGTGAGACTGTACTCGGACGGGTCGACGACGCTGCCGTCGATGTCGCGGGTGAGCACCACGTCCAGCGTGATCGGATCCTCATCCGGGTCGCTCGCCGTGATGCTGAACGCCGCCTCGTCGCCCTCGTCGATCGTGACGCTGGCGATGGGATCGAGGCTTGGCGGCGCGTTCTCGGCGAAGGTCAGGTGGATCGGAGAGGTGATCGGGCCCTTGGGCTGGTCGTTCGCCGGGTCGACGATCCCCGCGACGATGCCGAGCGGCAGCTGCGCCTCGTCGAGCACCCCGAACTCGTTGACCTGGTCCGGCACCGCCAGGTCGAAGGCTGCGACCTGGGTGAAGTCGAACATCGAGGAGATGTCCTGCACCGTGCCGTCGAGCACGATATCGACATAGAGCATCTCAACGGCGTTGTTTGCCGGGAAGCCGCTCGCCTCCAGCGCCGCGAGCTGGGCGTCGAGCTGGTCGTGATAGACATTGACCGGATCGAAGGCTGCGCCGTTGGTGTCTTCGAACTCGTTGGTGAAGGGCACGATGAAGCCCTTTGCGACCAGAATCCGGGCCGTCTCGCCCGCCTGACCCTGGATCAGGATCTGGGGGCCGCCGGCGCTGTAGGTGCCCTCGCCACCGTCGCTGAGGCCGTTGACCGTCAGGCTGACGGCCAAATCGGCACTATCCTGGCTGGAGAGCGCCTCGGCACCCATCTGCTGACCCGTGCCCTGGCCGATCAGTTGGCCGACCGACCCCGTGCCGTCGTCATAGCCCACGGTGAAGCTGCTGCCCGACAGCTCGGCGCCGCCGATGCCGCCCACATCCCAGATGTTGTTGCTGCCCGCGCCAGCCAGCGGCGCGCCGCTGTCCAGCGTCGCCTTGGTCGAGCCCGCGATCGAGTTCGGGTCCATGTCGACGCCGAACGAGATCGTCTCGCCCGGATTGAAGTCGGTGAAGTCCAGGCGAAGTGTCTCGTAGCCCGCGATGCCGCCGGTGCCGAGATAGGTGATGCCGATCGCATCTTCGTCAAAGCCGCCGGTCGGCACGACGAGACCGGTGCCGCCGTCGCTACCGCCTTGCAGTGTCAGTGCTTTAGCGGTCGAATCGCCCGCGATGCCGAAGGGGTCGAACACGGCGTCGGGGAACAGCGCGTCGGTGACGTCGATCTCGATGAACGCGATGTCCTTGGTGCCGACATTCGTGATCGCGAACGAGCCGTTGCCGAAGTTCGACGTCTCGATCCCGTTGGCGTTGTTGTTGACCGTCAGCGTCGCGGCGCCACCGGTCGGATCGGGCTCGGGCGGCAGTGCGCGCACGACGATGCCCGAAACCTTGGCATTGTCGGACGAGGCCACGAAATCGATGTCCAATGCGTCAACCGCCCCGGCCGTCTCCGGCGCGAAGCTGTCGGGCAGAGAGATCACAACCGGCTGGTTGAAGTCCCCGCCCGTCTCGGCAAGCACATCGAAGTCATCCAGCACGGTCTGCCCTTCGACCAGCACGTCGAAGACGCGGCTTCCGGGCGTGGAGAGGAAGATCTCGGCGAAGTAAAGCTCGATCTGATACTGGCCCGCCTCGACCGGGATCTCGTAGCTCAGCGTTCCGGCAAAGCGTTCGGTCTCGAAGACCGTGCCGTCGAAGGCCGGCTGCGTCCCGTTGCCGTTGTTGTTGTCGAAGTTCGAGCCGTCGGTGAAGGTATTGCTGGGGGTCAGGAAAAACGCGTCGGCCGAGAAGTCGATGCCGCCCTGCGTCAGCGCCGGGCCGCCGGCGTTGATGGCCGCGACGACCTGGCCCAGGGCCGGGATCTCTTCGGTCACGAAGGTCAGCGTGGCCTGGCTCGCATCGCCGCCCTGGTTCAGCCAGACGGTGACATCGCCGGTCAGCGCATCCTCGTCGAAGCCCGCGAAGAAGTCGCCGTTTAGGCTGGGCAGCAGGTCGGTGCCTTCGTCGCCATCGTTGAACACATAGCCGCCGTTCAGATCGCCCGGCTCGACGATGCCGTCCGGCGTGATCCCGAGGCCCGGAATGGCCGGATCCGTGACGAAGTCACTGCCAAGCTTAAGGCCAATGAAGCCCGAGTTGCCGGGATCGGCGCTGTAGTCATCCAGAAGTATATCGGCAAGACGATAGCCGTCTGGAATTGTAACGGTGATAAAGTCGCGATCGTTGTGTCCGCCCTCCAGAGTCGACACGACCGTTGTGGAACCGCCGGCTGGCAGCAGGATCGAGGTCGGGTTCGCGGCATCGGTGGAGAAGTCGCCGCCGATCACGGGGATGCCGTTGATCAGGTCGATCGGCCCGGCGGCGCCGGTCGCCAGGATCTCGATTGCCGCGATGTGCGGGTTGTTGGCCGCGCCTTTCAGGAATTCGAGGTTCAGCTCGCCGTCATCGACGGTGGTGACGAAGCTCTGAAGGCCTGTGTTGTTGCCGTAGGTTGCAAAGGTGTCGAAGTCGTCGAGGACCGTCGTGCCCTCGATAGCGACGTCGAACACACGCTCCCCGGCCGCGTCGAAGAACAGTTCATCGAAGTAGAGATTGACCACATAGTCGCCATTCGCGACGCCGAAGGCATAACCGACATTGTCCGGATTGTCCTGGGCCGAGAACCGCTCAGACGTGAATAGGGCGTCGGGCGCACCGGTGGCGTTGGTGCCCGGACCCGTGGGCGAATTGGCTGCGAAGGTGACGTTGTCGCTGGTCGCGGTTGTGGTCCCGTCGATGCCGCGATCAACCAGGAAGGGCGATGCGTCGCCCACCACTGCCGCCCCATTGGCGACGCTGCCGAGATCGGCCGACCAGGCCATACCACCGTCATTCGCCGCGACCTCGGAGCCACCGGCATTGATGCGGAACAGCACCTCGCCCGGCACGATATCGTTGTCGAGGATGCTGACCGTGGCCGTGTTCGCGGTGCCGACCGTCGCGTTGCCGCTGACGCTGGTGATCGTGACGGTGAAGGCCTCGGTGCCCTCGATGTCGAGATCTTCGAGGATGCTGATCGGGATGGTCACATCCGACGAGCTGCCCGCGATCGAGACCGTGTCGGTATAGGTGCCGCCGCCGAAGGTCGC
This sequence comes from Pseudomonadota bacterium, assembly GCA_039199465.1. Taxonomy (GTDB): domain Bacteria; phylum Pseudomonadota; class Alphaproteobacteria; order Rhodobacterales; family Rhodobacteraceae; genus Thermohalobaculum. The sequence goes on along the minus strand of JBCCSW010000077.1, from coordinate 8,835 downwards.
GGAGGACGAGATGTACTCGTAATCGCCGCCCGCACCCGGCGTCGCGCCGGCCGCCTCGATCTGGAAGGTGATGTCGACCGTCTCGTCGGCCGGCACCGTCACGTCCGTCGCGATCGAGATCTGAACCTGGCCGCCGGGCACGCCCTCGCTCACCGTTTGCGTGGTGTTGAGGATCGAGACCACCGGAGTGGGCGCTGTGACGGCGCCGACCTGGACGACTTCGATGCCGTTGATCAGCGGGTTCTCGACACCGTGCAGGAACTCGAGGCTGAGGCTGCCGTCATTCACGAAGGTCGCGAAGCTGATCGCGCCGCCGACCTGGTGGCCGAAGGTGCCCGAGAGGTCGATGTCGTTCAGTTCGTCGGGCACACTGCCCTCGACCGAGACGTCGAAGACCCGCTCGCCGGACGCGCTGGTGCCGCCAAAACCGTTGCCGAAGAACAGGTTGACCTCATAGAGGCCGATGCCTGCGACTGGGAACTCCCATGCCATCGCTGGTGCCGATGGTTGGTCCCAACGCTCGGTATCGAAGATCGCGCCGGGCACACCCGCCGGCACGGTCGGCCCCGGATCGACGGCCGGGAAGCCGGCGGTGCTGTTGCTGCCCGGGTTTGACAGGAAGGCGCTGTTGGCGGTGCCAGTATCGGCCGACCAGTTCGGGCCGTCGTCGACCGAGGCGATCTCGCCGCCACCCGCGTTCACGCGGAACAGGACGGTGCGATCGGCGATGCCCACGGAAACCGTGGCCGTGTCGGTGTCGTTGCCGTCGGTAATCGTGTAGTCGAAGGTCGCGGTCCCCTCGAAATCGGTGTCGGGCGTGAAAGTGATGCTGTCGTCGGCCGTATCGCCCGGCGTGCCGTTGTCGTCGATCGCCACCTGACCGCCCTGGACATTCGAGACGCCGGTGAAGCTGATCAGGTCGGAGGGGTTCGGATCAGTGTCGTTGGCCAACAGCTCGGCGATCGAGATCACGACCGGTGTGTTGATCGCGGTCGCTGCGGCATCATCCACAGCGTCCGGTGCGAACTGACCTTCGGTGGCCGTGATTTCGATATCCTGGAAGACCGCCTGAAAGCGGCTGTCCGCATTGTCGGGCTGATTGGTGTTCGAGGAGAAGAGGCCGACGGCAAGGCCGCTGTCCTGACCCTCGACCTGCCACTCGCCGTTCAGCGCCGCGAGCACGTTGGAGCCGCTGAGCGAGAGCGGCGTGCCGGCCACCACGGCGGGGCCGGTATTGGTGTCATAGGTGACGGTCGGCGTCGCCGTCTCCGCGATCAGATCGACGAGCAGCTCGAACGTGATCACGGCATTCTCTGGGATCGCCGTCGTGTCGAAGATCTCGGCGACCGGGATCGTGTAGGTGTCGGTGTTGGGGATCGCGTCGTCGTTCTCCAGCGACAACTGGATACCCGGGCCGTTGTTAGTCTGGATCGCGACGACCTTCAGATAATTCGACTGATCGCCGGTGCCGATATAGCCGCCGATTTGTTGGAATGATCCGGTAATCTCTTCGGCTGGATTCGATACGATCCACTTGATCGTCATCGTTCCGACATTTGGCGCGACTTGTACGCCAGTATGGAACAAATACTCGCCAGTATTTACAGCTTTGAAGGGATCGCCGTTTGAGACCTCTTCAATTACCGTCGTACCACCGCCCGCCGCGGTGATGAACTTGACGTTGTCCAGTTTGATGATCTGACCCGGCAGGTCTGAGGGCGCCTGGAAGAACTGTTCGAAATCCGTCGTGCCGTCGATCATAACGCCCGTCAGGCCACCGCCGAAGCCATCGGGGCCGGGCAGGTTGCCATCCTGGTTCGGGTCGAAATCCCACAGCAGCGTCTCGCCCGGCGTGACGGTGACGCTGGTGCCGTTGGTGGCATCGCGGATGAACGGATCGACCGCGTTGTCGATGCCGTCATTGTCGCTGTCGGTATCCGGGCCCGGCACGAAATCGCTGGGTGCGAGCACCGTGATCTCGTTGCCGCCGATCTCAGCGACCCAGAGCGTACCGTTCGGACCGTTGGTCACGTCGAGCGGGTTGGCAAGCGGCACGCCGAGCGAATTGTTGGCAATTTCCAGGATGCCGTCGCCACCACCCGATTGCGTCACGTCATCCGCCGTGCCGAATTCGCCGTCGGGACCGGCGGCGAGCACCGGGATCAGCGCGTCGCCGGCGGCATTGATGTTGAGAAGGGTGACGTTGTCGTTGAATTGCGTGACGAACAGCTTGCCGTCCAGCACGCCGTCGAAGGCTTGGCCGCCACTGTCATAGACGATGATGCCATTGGTCGAGGAGCCGACCGCGACGATCTTGTTCGACGAGTCACTGGATCGGTCGACGCGGATACCGCTCTCCAGCAGCCGCTCGTCCTGCTCGGTTTCGGACAGATCCGCGAGGGTCTGGCCCGGGCCGACCGCGAATTTCGACGGATCGATCAGGAAGCCTTCCTGGATCTGCACGCCGTCGGGCACCAGCGCCGAGAGATCCGGCACGAAGTTGACGTCTAGCGAGGTGTCCGGGTCTCCATTGTCGTCATAGACGGTCCAGGACTGGTTCTGGTTCGCGCGGATCGGGTTGGGATGGCCGTAATAGCCGCCTTCCTCGATCTTGAAGAGCGGCTCGGGATCGCCCGACCCGCCATTGTTGGGCGTCGAGAGTGCCTCGCCCGACACGCCATCGCCGTCGGTGTCGCCGTTCTCGGTATTCGGATTGCCACCAAGGCCGCCGTTCGAGCCGTTGTCGACCGTGAAGAGGTCGCCGGCTGCGTTCTGGGCCAGGTCGTACTGGTTGCGGAAACCGTCGGCATAGAGGCGCAGCGGCGCGTCGGCCGGCAGGATCGCCATGTTCAGACCGTCGTTGCCGCCCCAGGGGCCGGCCTCGTCCATCCCATTGGCATCCTCGCCGACACCGTCGGTCACGTTGGGCGTGTTCGGATCGTCCAGCGTCGGCAGGTCGTACTTATAGGCACGCGGCGTGTCGTTCTGGCCGCCCTGCGGATCCGTCTGGGTCGGCAGGGCATCGATCGCGGTGAGGTCTATCTCGAGAACCGAGCCCGATAGCACGTATTCGCCGGTATAGGAGAAGAAGCCGGACGGGGCGCCGTTATTCGTGTTGCCGCCGACATTCAACAACAGCTTGGTGCCGTCGTCGCTGATCACCATGCCGTTGACCGCGTGGTTCTCCTCGGACCGGGGCAGGCCGCGGACGAGGTCGATGACCTCCCACTCCTCGGTGGCGCTGTTCCACGACGCGCGCGTCACGATGCCCGAATTCGTGTCGAGGAATTCCTCGCCGTTCGACGCGATGTCCGGATCGCTCGACGACACATAGAGGATGGGCTCATCCGCGGTGCCGGCGACGACGATCCCGGTCACCTGGCGATTGTCGTCGGATCCGCCGGACTTCTCGCTGCCGTCGTCATTATGGTTCTGGATGTTCTTGACGATCTCGTCGCCGTTGCCGTCGACCAGCAGCTCATGCGCCGTGGCGACCCAGGTGCCGTTCTGCAGTTCGACGGTGAACGCGTTGATCGAGCCGTTCTGTTCGGAGACATAGAGCCGACCGTCGGGGCCGAACTGCAGCGATGTCGGGTTCTGCAAGACGTTTGGACCGCCGACGGCACCTTTGAATGTACCAACTGCCTCGAAGCTGATTTCCATGTCTTCCTCCCGCAACAGCGTGACGCACACGAGCTGTCGTGGTGCAGTGCAGCAGTGCAGCGAGATGAAGACTTCCGATTACTGAGCAGCTGCAAAATAGCGCTGCTCATCCTTCGCAAGGCGCGAATAATGCTGATGAATTACATCACTGGATCAGACACTTTTCGCGGGAAGATCCTCAGCTTTTCTCACGCATACACGACCCGCTAAGATTGCAACACGATAAGCGATTCAACGTTTGGTTGCGCAAATCGAGCATTCTGGAATTATAATGTCAACTGATTGTGATCACTTTTGCCCCGAGTGCTCACTTGAGGGACAGTTCGAACCACGGCGACACGAACGCTGTCGTGGAGCGGATTGAATATTGCGGGTGCGAAGAGATTTGCTCGCGCGGTGGCCGTCTTTTCGTCGTCTAGACTTGCGTTGGCGCTGTCAGGCTCATCGCATTTGGGCTGCGTGAGCGGCATCTGAAGCTATTGATCCGAAACAGCTTTTGTGATGCGCAATCGCTGTGCGGGTGGCGAGCGCATGTGCCGAAACGCTATGCATGGGGGAGGACATGCCCGAGACCGCTACCCTGCGGTGCTTCGTGATGGGGCGCTCTCTCGGCGCAATGGCAGTCGCAGCACACTGTCTTCGTCGCCGTCGATGCGCCGAGAGAACCCGCATGCAGCGGTCACTAGAAATGCAAGTCAGCTTGTAGCAACGTTGTAGCAACGTTGTAGCAACGCTGATGTATAACGCGTTCTTGGATAGTTTGATGATCAAAAACTGACGGTCATCGGAACTAAACATTTCGAACGCTACCCGCCGCTAGGGTGCGCCGATCGACCGCATGACCGAGGCGCTGCGCATGCAGCCTCCGCGCTCGCATCCTGACTGCAAGTGCCGATCAAGCTCGGGTCCGGCGGCTCAGCCTCCCATTCTCGTGCAGTATCGTGGCGCCCCGCTACCACCGATGTCGATCCCTCGACCTACTGAGCATGGTACCTGCGATCCGGCGTGGCCATTCCACCCGGTCAAGCCTCAAGCGCGCGCAGCGCCACGGCGACGGCGGCCGTGCGGTTCTCGACCTGCAGCTTGGCGTAGATCTGTTCCAGGTGCTTGTTCACCGTCCGTGGGCTGAGGTTGAGGATCGAGGCGATATCGCGGTTGGCCTTGCCGTCGGCAAGCCAGCCCAACACCTCGCCCTCGCGCTGGGTCAGGCCGAGGCGCTTGGCCAGTTCCTCGCTCGGCGCCTCGGTCCGGCGGGGAGAGACGCGAGAGAGCAGCGAGCCCGACGTGGTGCGGCCCAGATAGACCAGCGACACGCCGCCCTCCGCTCCCGGCGCCTCGGGCAACTCGATCGGGCGTACGACCGAGACTGGTTGATCGGCGATCCCCGCGGTCCAAGCGCCGACCAGCGCCGCCCCGGGCGAGGGCGGTTGCAGGTAGTAGCCGACCAACTCCTGCGCCCTGGGGGTGGCCCATTGCATCACGCCTGACTGCGACAGCGCCATGACCGAGCGGCCGGCGCTGTCGAGCGCCATGCGCGCCTCGGCCACGATGCGGGCATTGGCGACATGCACGGCGATGCGGGCGATCAGCGCGTCGGGATCGACCGGTTTGGTAACGTAGTCGACCCCACCGGCCTGCAGCCCCTGCACGACATGGGCGCTATCGCTGAGGCCGGTCATGAAGATCACGGGGATCGTGTTCATCGCGGGATGGCGCTTAAGGCGACGGCAGGTCTCGAACCCGTCCAACCCCGGCATGATCGCATCCAGCAGGACCAGATCGGGTTCCACCCGCTCGATCAACGACAGCGCCGTCTCGCCGTCGCGCGCGACCAGCACGGTCTCGCCGGCGGCCTCCAGCGCGTCGGTCAGCATCGACAGCGTCTCGGGGCTGTCGTCGACCAACAGGACAATCTCTCGCTGGGGATGGCTTCTCATCATCGCCGGTGCTCTCCGACCAGCCTGGACAGGGCGCGGAAGTCGTAGATGTTGAGGGCCCGCGACGCGGCCTTCACGAAGGCATCGCATTCGGGGGACGACACAGCGATCGCTTCAAGGGCGGCGCGGATGCCGTGCACGTGGTTGATCGTCAGCGCTTCGCGAAGCGGCGCCATCAGCGTCTCGTCCGGGCGCGTGATCGCGGCTGGCGTAACCCTCGCCCGAGGGACCTGATCGCCGCGATAGTGCCAGTCGAGGCCCAGATGGCGCCCGACTGTCGCCAGTAACTCGTCGATCTTGATCGGCTTGGAGATGAAGGCGTCGTGCAGTGCCTCCGGCGACTGCGGGCGATGGCGCTCGAGCGAATGCGCCGAGACCATCAGGATCGGCGCCGTGACGCCGTGCTGTTTGCGCAGGCGCCGAACCAGATGCCAGCCGTCCTCGTCCGGCAGGGCGACATCGACCAGCAACAGGTCGGGCTGCATCGCGTCCAGCATGACGATGGCGGCGCGACCGGTCTCGGCCATCGCAACGCTGAAGCCGAGCGGGGCGAGCGCATCGCGTACCAGAAGGCGATGCTCGGGATTGTCGTCGACGACCAGAAGCTGCCGGCGCGGGCCGTCATAGCCGACGATCGCCTGCTCGCTGCCGGCGCTGACGGGATGGACGTGCTGGATGCGGGGCAACATCAGGCGCACGCGGAAGACGCTGCCCCGGCCGGGGGCGCTGTCGAGCGACAGCTCGCCGCCCAGCATCTCGGTCAGGAGCTTGGTGATCGTCAGGCCGAGGCCGGTGCCGCGCACGGGTGCGGCGGGGTCCTCGATGCGCTGGAAGGGCTGGAAGATGCGCTCACGCTCCTCCGCCGCGATGCCGCGCCCGGTGTCGGCAATGGTGAAGGTGGCGACCTCGTTGGCGTAGGCGACGGTGAAACGCACCTCGCCGCGGTCGGTGTAGCGGATCGCATTCGACAACAGGTTCATCAGGATCTGGCGCAGGCGCTTCTCGTCACCGTGGACCGCCGGCGGCAGCGTCGAGGGCATTGCGGTACAGAAGACGAGGTCCTTCTCCGATGCCTCCATCCGAAAGACCGCGGCGATGTGGGACAGGAACTCGCTGAAGCGGATGTCGTCACGATTGATCGCGAGGCGCCCGGCCTCGATCTGGCTGATGTCGAGCAGGCCCTCGATCAGTCCACCCAGATGCTCGGCCGAGCGGCGGATGACGCTGACGCCCGTCTGCCGGTGGGACGGGATCGTCGGATCGCCCTCCATCAGTTGGGCATAGCCGAGGATCGCGTTCAGCGGCGTCCGCAGCTCGTGGCTGATGCCGACGACATAGCGGCTCTTGGCGTTGTTCGCGGCCTCGGCGTCGTCCTTCGCCTTCTGCAGCGCGGCGTCGGTGATCTTGTGGGCCTCGATCTCGGCCAGCAGGCGGTCGGTCTGCTGCTCTCCTTCGGCCAGGGCACGCGTCCGGTTCTCCAGTGCTAGCACATGCAGCCAGCTCGCGATGCCGGTGACCAGCACCAGCATGGCGAAGGCCATGGTGAGCGCCCTTTCGACCGCGTCGGCGCTGTCGGGATAGGTGATGCCGACCTGCTGGTGGATCAGCAGGAAGGACGCGCCGATGATCGCCAAAAAGCCTATGGTGATGCCGAGGAACAGCCCATGCGCTGGCCGCCAGAGCGCGCGGACGGGCGCCGGCATCGCCTCCGCCAGCCATCGTCGAAGCCAGCCGGTCGACGGTTCGCCGGTCTTGCAGCGATCGGCGCAGCGTGCGTCGAGGGTACAGCACAGCGAGCAGATGGGGCCCGCATGGAACGGGCAGTCGGCCATGTCCTCGGCGTCGAAGCTGTGACCGCATTGGCTGCAGGCGCCGAGGCCCGGGTGCATCGGCTCGGCCGGTCGGGCGATGTAGTAGCGGCCCTTGGTCAAGACGGCGATCGCGGGTGCGACGACCAGCGCTGTCGCCAGCGCTATCGCGCTCGACATCGCCTCGGCCAGCGGGCCGAAGGCGCCGACATGGGCCGCCAGCGACACCACGGTAGCGGTCGCCATGGCGCCCACGCCCACGGGGTTGATGTCGTAGAGATAGGCGCGGCGGAACTCGATCCCCTTGGGCGAGTAGCCGAGTGGCTTGTTGATCACGAGATCGGCGAAGATCGCCCCGATCCAGGCGACGGCGACATGGCTGTAAAGGCCGAGCGTATGCTCGAGTGCGCCGAACACCCCGAACTCCATCAAGGTCAGCGCGATCAGCACGTTGAAGCAGAGCCAGACGACCCGGCCGGGATGCTGGTGGGTGAGGCGCGAGAAGAAGTTCGACCAGGCGATCGAGCCCGCATAGGCGTTCGTGACGTTGATCTTGAGCTGCGAGATCAGAACGAAGAGCCCGGTGAGGATCAGCGCGAGGGCGGGAAAGGGCAGGGCGCTCTCGAAGGCGGATAGGTACATATGCGTGGGCTCGGCCGCCAGGTCGGGCGGAAAGCCCGCCTGCAGGGCAAGGACTGCGAGCAGCGAGCCGGCGAGCATCTTCACGGTGCCGAGCACGGCCCATCCTGGCCCCGCCGCGATCAGCGCAGCCCACCACTTCAGTCGCTCGCGCGGGGTCTTCGGTTCGGGCAGGAAGCGCAGGAAATCCACCTGCTCGCCGATCTGCGCGGCGAGCGAGAAGATGATGCCGCTGGCCGCGGCGAACAGGACCAGGTCAAACGCACCGTCGCCCAGCCGGCCGGTATGCCCGATCCAGCTCTCGGTATCGACGCCGACCCAGAGGAGCAGGATGAACGGCAGGACATGCAGCGCCACCCAGACCGGCTGCGTCCATTTCTGGAAGGCGCCGATGCGGGTGAAGCCGTGGCTGACCAGCGGAATCACGATCAGAGCGTTCAACAGATAGCCGAGCGCGAGTGGGATGCCGAAACAGAGCTCCAGCGCGAAGGAGAGGATCGCGGCTTCCAGCGCGAAGAAGATGAAGGTGAAGGACGCGTAGATCAGCGAGGTGATCGTCGAGCCTATATAGCCGAAGCCGGCGCCGCGGGTGAGCAGGTCGATATCGACGCCCGATTTCGCCGCATGATAGCTGATGGGCAGGCCCGTGATGAACAGAACCAGCCCAACGGCCAGGATCGCGATCACCGCATTCTCGAAGCCATAGGACAGCGTGATGGCGCCGCCGATGGCCTCTAAGGCGAGGAAGGAGATCGATCCGATGGCGGTGTTGGCGACGCGGGCGGGGG
>JBCCSW010000076.1:0-13140 GCA_039199465.1 Pseudomonadota bacterium | reverse complement strand
CGCCTTTGGCCCGGGGTCTGAACGGGCACGCTGCAGGACCGCCGCCATCGATCGCCGTCTATGGTCACTCCGCAGGATCGCCCAAACGTCGGCGCCCGAGCGCGGGTGTCTCCCGGATTGGCCGCGACGCCGTCGCAGCGCTACAACCGGCAGACACCGCCCTAGCGGCCGATCCACCTGCCGGAGCCTTCCATGAGCCGCCTTCCCGTCGCTGTCGCCGTCGCCTGTCTCGCCTGCCTCATCGCCCTGCCCGCCGCCGCCCAGGACGGCGGGGACCGGCGCGAGGGCTACTATTATCCGCCCGTGACGTCGGAAGAGCTGTTCGCCCGCAAGCTCACGCGGACCCAGCCGAACGCTAACCGCGCCGTGCGGGTGGCCTTCGTGGTCGAGGTGACCAAGGCCCAGTTGGAGGCGCCCGAGACGCCGCGCTTCTCGGTCTTCGCCAAGGGCGGCCAGGCAGAGCACATGATCATCGTGGCGCTGGACGACGAGGTCTTCCGCACGCTGTTTCGCGCCCGGGCCGTGCTGGCGCAGCTCACCTCGAACGCGCGCGGCACGGCGTTCTTTCGCCAGAACGGTATTCAGGCGATCGCGACCTGGTTCGACATGGCCAAGATCCTGGGTTTCGAGGACATTGTGATCTCGGACGGCCATAGCTGGTCGCACCGCATCATCCTGTCCTCGGGCAGCTAGGCCAGCGGCCGAAGGCCGTCCGCCATTCTGCGGAAGGGCCGCTGGACCGGGCGCACAGCCCCCGCTATCCCCGCTCCGACAAAAGCGACAGGCAAAAAAAGACGAACGGAGGGGACGGCGATGACGGCGACGGTGATCGACGGGAAGGCTTTCGCGGCCAGGGTGCGCGGCGAGGTCGCGACGCATGTGGCGCGGCTGCAGGCGGATCATGGCATCACGCCGGGCCTTGCCGTCGTGCTGGTGGGCGAGAACCCTGCGAGCCAGGTCTATGTCCGCAACAAGGGCAAGCAGACGGTCGAGGCGGGCATGAAGTCGGTCGAGCACAAGCTCGACGAGACCACGTCCGAGGCCGATCTATTGGCCGTTGTCGAGCGGCTGAACGCCGATCCGTCGATCCACGGCATCCTGGTCCAGCTTCCGTTGCCCGATCACATCGACGCCGAGAAGGTGATCAACACCATCGCGCCCGAGAAGGACGTGGACGGCTTCCACATCTCGAATGTCGGGCTGCTCGGCACCGGTCAGAAGGCGATGGTGCCGTGCACCCCGCTTGGCTGCCTGATGCTGCTGCGCGACCATCTCGGCAGCCTGTCGGGGAAGTCGGCGGTGGTGCTGGGGCGGTCGAACATCGTCGGCAAGCCGATGTTCAATTTGCTGCTAAAGGATAGCTGCACCGTCACGGTCGCCCACAGCCGCACGCAGGACCTGGCCGAGGTTTGCCGTGGCGCCGATATCCTGGTGGCTGCCGTCGGCCGGCCGCAGATGGTGACGGCCGACTATGTAAAGCCCGGCGCGGTGGTGATCGATGTCGGCATCAATCGCATCCCCGCGCCCGAGAAGGGCGAGGGCAAGACGCGGATCGTCGGCGATTGCGACTATGACAGCTGTGCCGCCGTCGCGGGCGCCATCACGCCGGTGCCGGGCGGTGTCGGGCCGATGACCATCGCCTGTCTGCTGGCCAACACGCTGACCGCTTGCTGCCGCGCCAATGGCCTGCCCGAGCCAGAGGGCCTGACGGCCTGATCATCCAGGGCCGGCGGCAACGGCTCGGCGCGGTGGCTCATCCGCCGCCCAGAACCCGTCCAAGCCCCTCGATCGCGGGTGAGGCGAGCAGCGGCGTTGCCGCCGCCAGCACGCCGCTCAGTACCTCTCGTGGGTAGAGCAGCAGCCGGTTCGCCTCGCGCCATGCCCGCTGATCGTCGACCGACGGGCCGACATGGTCGGCGGCCACGGCCGCGATACGCGTGTTGAGTGCGATCGCGACCGGCATCGCGGCGGTGACCAGGGTCAGGGTGTAGAGCGTGCCCCAGAAGCCAGAGCCGAAGGTCGCGATCGGGGTCAGCAGCGTCACGCTGTCGTCGTCCAGAAACGTGAGCGGCCAAGCATAGAAGCTGCGCGTCGCCACCACGGCGAGCGTTAGGACAAGGCCGCCGAACAGCAGCGTGGTGCGCAACGCCTGCCAGCGGCGATGCAGGTCTTCGACCTCCGCCGCCCCGGCCAGTTCGGGGCCGATGCGGTCGGGCCAGGCGATCTCGGCGAAACGCAGGACCAACGCGCTGGTGGTGGCGGTCCCGACGCCGCCGGCGAGCGCGCCGATCAGCATGAAATGCTCTTCTCGATCGGGGTCGAGCACGGCGCCGACCTGCATGCGCGGCACCTCGACGACCGCGTTGCGCAGGCTCTCCCCGATGGAGACGCGGTTCGAGTTCACCAGCTCGCTCAACCAGGCGAGCCAGCCGAAGCCGGTCCCAGCCTCGACATGGTCGCCGACCCACTCGTCGCTGGTGAACGTGACGAGGCCGACCAGCAGCGCGAAGACTGCCACGGCATAACCTGCCGGCCGTCCGCGTCGGTTGGCGATGGTGACGATCGCGTAGACGAAGGCCGGGACGGCGGCGAGGAAGAACACCGCGCAGGCCAGCGCATAGGTCAGGCGCGCGACCGTCTCGGGCCCGGGCGCGAAGGCCGCCGGCGGCTTCACCCGGAAATCGGCGATCTCGGGTCCCAGGCCGCCGAACACCAGATTGAACAGCACCAGATGGGTGAACAATGGCCCGGCGAAGGCCAGCGCCGGCCAAGTCGCGGCCGGTATCTTGAACCCTAATCCTGGGCTGGGCGTCATTGTCGTCGCTTCCAAACTGGTGGGATCGGCACTGTGCCGCGATAGGACAACCCAGGCGAGGGGTGCTTGACGTTGTTTGGTGTTGCTGTAGTTTCAGTCATAACAGAAATTGGAGACAGAAATGGATCTGACACCGGCGATGCGCGACTTCATCCTGCACTGGGGCGAGATGGGCGCGCGCTGGGGCGTCAATCGCTCGGTCGCGCAGGTTCATGCGCTGCTGCATCTCGCCCGCCGGCCGCTCCCGGCCGAGGAGATTGCCGAGACGCTTGGCATCGCGCGCTCCAACGTCTCAACCGCGATCCGCGAGCTTCAGGGTTGGAAACTGGTCAAGGTCAGCCGCGAGCTCGGCGACCGGCGCGATCATTTCACGGGGGTCGAGGACCTGTTCGAACTGGTTCGCGCCATCATCGAGGGACGGCGCGAACGCGAGTTCCTGCCGACGCTTCAGGTGCTGCGCCAGGTCAACGAGCAGGCCGAGGGCGATGGCGAGACGCCGGGCGAAGTAAGCGCGCGCATGCGTGAGACGCTGGAACTAATGGAGCTGTTCGACGCCTGGTACGGGGATGTCGCGCGGCTGCCTCGCGGCACGCAGATGGCGATGCTGCGCGCCGGCGGCGCGCTGGCCCGGGTGCTGCCGAAGGCGATCGGCGGCTCCGAAAAGAAGGCGGGCTGAGTCAAAAAATTTTGGGCATAACTTTCAGGAGATACAGAAATGGCTGGCAAGTCAGAAGAAATGGTCTGGGGCTACTGGCTGCGCGATCCGGGGCCGCGCCGCTCGCAGGCGCGGCCGCGCTCCAGCACCAGGACAGGCGCCCATGCACCGGTCGATAGCGCGGACGAACACCGATCGGTCGATCCGCCTGCGTGGAATCCGGCGCGGCTCGACGCTCTTTCGCGACCCGCAGCGTGGCTCGGCCGGCTGTTCGAGGCTTGGCCGACGATCCCTTCGACGCGCCCTGCGGGTCCGGATGCCGGCGGCGCTGACGCCCGCGTCTGCACCGTCGATCCGCAGCACGGCGGCCGGCGTGTGCGTCGCGCGCCCCGGCCCCGGCCCCGGCCACGACCGGCCGGCTCGGCCGAGTGATCCTGTACCGACACCCTGAACGAACGGAGGTTCCCATGCTTGAATTCGTCTACTTCGCCGTCTCGCTGATGGGCCTCGGCGGCCTTGCAAAGGTTCTGGTGGTGATCGGCGATGCAGCCGCCGCCTGTCCGCAGACGGCCGCCGCCGCGCGTCTTGGCAAATGGGTCGTGACGACCGGCTTCGTGACGCTCGGCGCGGGTGCGGTCTCGCTGATCGCCGCGGCGTTGCCAGCGCTGACCGCAAATGGCTTCAGCGGGCTCTATGCCGCCACGGGCCTGATGTTCCTGGCGCTTGGGGCCGGCTTCTACATCGCCGCCACCATGCTGAACAACATCCTCACGGCCGCGCGCTCCCGGATCGATGCCGATCCGGCGCCGGCTTGAACGCCTGGTGAGAAAGGAGCATCGCGATGACCGCGAAGTGTACCGCCCCCAAGGCCGCCGCCCTGGCGCCGACCCGCGCGGGTCTTCAACCGCAGGACCGCCGACGCGCCTGGATCAGCTTCTGGACGGCACTTCTGCCGGCCCCGTTCATCATGGCTTTTGCGATGATCGGTGTCGGCCTTGTCTCGGCCGTTGTCCCCGGGGCCAGCGCTCCGCTTCTCGCGGTGCCTGCGCTCATGGCGGTGTTCGGCGCGCCGATCTCGCTGCCGGCCTTCTACCTGATTGGGGGCGCGGTGTTCTGGAGGATGATCGCGCGAAACCCGGACCGTCGGGGGCCGGGCATCGTCGAGTTCTTGTTGGCAGCGTTCCTGACCAATCACGTGCCGGCCGCGATCGCGGCATTCGGCATCATCGCGCTGTCGCCTGCCGGCGTTGAGCTCGACCAGTTTTCCCCGGACGGCGCGGTGATAACCCTGTTCATCGGCGGCTTGGTCGTGGGGCTGCCCAACACGCTCGCCTTCGCCGTCGTCTACCGCCGCCTGATGCGCGGAGGGTGAGCGATCCTTGGCATGGACCGCGCCGGATGGGCGGCGGCATGGATCGGCTGCGGCCTAGTCCGAGGCGACGCCGCTCTCGGGCAGGCCGCCCTCGAACCGTGGCACACCGTCGTCGGGCAGGGGTATCCGCGCCTCGCGCACATGGATATGCGCCGAGAGCGTGAGGTCGGATCCATCGTCCAGCGCACCGAAGGCCACGTCGATCGTGTCCTCCTCAAGATCGTCCCAAAACAGGTAGCCGCCGCAATCCAGGCAGAACCCGCGGCGGACCATCGGCGAGACCGAGACCCAGGCCAGCCGTTCGCGCGTGATCTCGACACTCTCTTTCGGGGCGGTCACGGCAATCCAGACGCCGCCGGACTGGCGCTGGCATTCGCGGCAGTGGCAGGCGACCGGCGGCTCGACCGGCCCCGAGATCTCAAAGCGGATCGCACCGCAGAGGCAGCGCCCGGAATAGCGTAGATCCATCGGTGCAGTCCCGTTGTATGCCTGGGTGAAAGACGCGGTCGGGGCCCGCGCACGCGGCGCTGCAGTCCTCTGCAAGCCCACAGCATGGACCCGGTACCCAAAACCCGGAGATGTTGCAAAGCGAGAGCGAGCGGACGGCTATGCTTGGCGCTCGAGCGCTAGGCGCTGCGCTCAGCCAGGGGGCGCGACAGCCATGAAGGTGCCGGTGGCAAAGGCGACCTCACGCCCACCAGCCACGCAGGATGCGTCGTCATGGGCTGTCACGCTGCTCTCGCACACCGTCAGTCGCCGCCCGGCGCGCCGAACGGTTCCCGTCGCACGAACGATCCGGCCAGAAGCCGGGCGCAGCAGGTTGATCTTCAGCTCGACCGTCAGCACCTCGCGATCCAGCGGCATCAGGCTCTGCGCCGCGAAGCCAGCCGCGCTGTCGGCGATGGACCAACAGGCGCCCGCATGGACGAAGCCGTGCTGCTGGGCGAGCGCCTCGGTCACCGGCAGGACGATGACGACGCGCCCAGGCGCCACATCCTCGATCCGCGCGCCCAGATGGGTCATGAAGGCCTGCGCCGCAAAGCGCGCATGCACCCGCGCGGCAAAGTCGGGATCTTGCGGTGCCGGCAGCGTCATCCAAGGCGCGCCAGAGGGACCGGGACGACGCGCTTGCCGATCATCAGCGCCGCCGCTTCGTCGCCAACCAGACCGCGCATGCAGGGATCGCGCACGTCCAGCCCACCGGTATAGGTGCCGAACGCAGGCAGGATGGCACGGCGGGTATCGGCCAGGAAGCAGCGCCGCCTGACCCGTGCACCGCGGCGCCAGATCTCTGCGCGGGGGTGGAAATGGGCGCTGATCTCGGCCCGGCCTTCGGGGGGCGCGGCCGTCGCTGCAATATGGCGGATGTCGACCGGGCCGAGCGCCAGCGCGCCGGCCCAGCGGCCGGGTAGCCCCGCGACCGGCCGCGGATCGTGATTGCCGGCGATCCAGGTCATCGTGCGCCCCTCGGCGAGTGCCGCAAGGCGCGCCCCGAACGCGGCGGCCGTCGCCACGGCGCCCAGGCAATCGTCGAAGCTGTCGCCGACAAGCACGACATGGCAGGGCGCGGTGGCGGCGATCTCGGCCTCCAGCCGGTTCAGCGTGTCGTCATCGCCATAGGGAGGCAGGAAAGGCTCGCCCCGGGCCGCCGCGGCGGCGGGACGGCCGAGATGGAGATCACCCACGGCCAGCATTCGACCCGCCGGCCACCAGAGCGTGCCCGCCGCCCGGGCCTCGACCTTCTCACCCGCCAGAGTCCATTGCGCGTTCTTCATACGTTCTGACTAAGGCCGCACAAAAAAGGCCGCAAGCGGAATGCTGCGGCCCGATGCTTTGGTCCAACGGAAAGGTTAGGCCATGGACGGCAGCGCGTAGACGTCATCACGCCCGACGCTCAGATCGCGCAGGAAGCGCATGACCTCGGGCATGTCCATCTCCTGCACCCGGTCGAACAGCCCCTCGCCAAAGTTCTCGCGCAGAAGGCCGCCGTGCAGGGTGCCGTCATAGAGCCCCATGGACCAGCCGCCGAAGGCACGGTTGCGTACCGGGTGGTCGCCGATCAGGTGCACCTTGTCGTGCCGCGGGTCCTGCTCGATCATCTCGTAGAGCATCTTGACCGTGCTCTCCTCACCCTCGAGCACCTGCAGGAACGCTTCATTGTCGTAGTAGAGAAAGCCCGTCAGCCCCACCAGCTGGTTCTTACGCTGTGAGGTCGCTGCAATTGCATCCATCTCGGGGCTTCGCGCCCCGACCAGACTGCGACTTATGTAAATGAGGCTGATCAGTTCCATAAGATTCACTTACGGGATCGCATCATCGCCGCATAGGTGTCGCGAACAACTTGCCGCACCGCAAACGGCATAGTTCCACGTGGCGGTAGCGCACTCCAAGTCTTTTCCCGGCGGCCGTCTTCGCGCTATGCGCTGAGGGCGGTGCGCTGTCTGGATGGTCGGGCGGCCCTGCAGCGACAGGGAGACGGCGGTGAAGGACATCCTCGACAAGCTTGAGGTGCGGCGGGCCGAGGCGCGCCTTGGCGGCGGGCAAAAGCGCATCGACGCCCAGCACGCCCGCGGCAAGCTGACGGCGCGCGAGCGTGTGGAGCTGCTGCTCGACCCGGGCAGCTTCGAGGAATACGACATGTTCGTGGCCCACCGCTGCACCGAGTTCGGGATGGCCGAGACGACCTTCCCAGGCGATGGCGTGATCACTGGCTGGGGCACGGTCAACGGCCGCCAGGTCTATGTCTTCAGCCAGGACTTCACGGTGTTCGGGGGCTCGCTGTCCGAGACGCACGCCACCAAGATCTGCAAGATCATGGACATGGCCATGCGCAACGGTTGCCCGGTGATCGGCATCAACGACTCGGGCGGCGCGCGCATTCAGGAGGGCGTCGCCTCGCTCGCGGGCTATGCCGAGGTGTTCCAGCGCAACGTCCTCGCCTCCGGCGTCGTGCCGCAGATCTCGGTCATCATGGGGCCCTGCGCGGGTGGCGCGGTCTACTCGCCCTCGATGACCGACTTCATCTTCATGGTGCGCGACACTTCCTACATGTTCGTCACCGGGCCGGACGTGGTGAAGACCGTCACGGGCGAGATCGTCACGGCCGAGGAGCTTGGCGGCGCCTCGACACACACCCGCAAGTCCTCGGTCGCCGACGCTGCCTTCGAGAACGATGTGGAGACGTTGGCCGAGGTGCGCCGGCTCGTCGACTACCTGCCACTGAACAACCGCGCCGGCGTGCCTGAGGTGCCGACCGAGGACGATCCCGACCGCATCGAGATGAGCCTCGACACCCTGGTCCCGGCCAACCCGAACACGCCCTACGACATGAAGGAGCTGATCCTGAAGGTCGCGGACGAGGGTGCGTTCTACGAGATCCAGGCCGAGTTCGCCGCCAACATCATCACCGGCTTCATCCGGCTGGAGGGGCGGACGATCGGCGTGGTCGCCAACCAGCCCATGGTGCTGGCCGGCGTGCTGGACATCGACAGCGCGCGCAAGGCCGCGCGCTTCGTCCGCTTCTGCGACTGCTTCGAGATCCCGATCCTGACCTTCGTCGATGTCCCCGGCTTCCTGCCCGGCACCGAGCAGGAGTATCGCGGCGTGATCAAGCACGGCGCCAAGCTGCTTTATGCCTATGCGGAGGCGACGGTGCCCCGCGTGACCGTGATCACCCGCAAGGCCTATGGTGGCGCCTATGTCGTGATGGCGTCCAAGCATCTGCGCGGCGACGTGAACTATGCCTGGCCGACGGCCGAGATCGCGGTGATGGGCTCGAAGGGCGCGGTGGAAATTCTGCACCGCAGCGAGTTGGGCGACGCTGAGAAGATCGCCGGCCGCACCAAGGACTACGAGGACCGCTTCGCCAACCCCTTCGTGGCGGCAGAGAAGGGTTTTATCGACGAGGTCATCATGCCCCACTCCACTCGCCGCCGCGTGGCGCGGGCCTTTGCCGCGCTACGGGGCAAGCAGCTAGAGAACCCATGGAAGAAGCATGACAATATACCGTTGTGAGACGCAGTAGATGAAGGATCGGTTGCAAAAACGCGGCGGTCATTATTTGCGAGCACGTCTTCCGAGACGATCGACCGATCGATATTGTCTATCGTCAAGCAAAGCACCGTGTTGCCGAATGCGGCATTGGTGATCATCAGAACCCGCGAAGTACATACAGGGTCGTCGGCTTCGGGCATCTCCTCGTCCGGGATCCAAGCGTCCGCTTCTTGGCAGATCTCGGCCTGAACGAGCAGGCAGAACGCTCTTCTCCGAACTGTGCGTGGCGTCGCAGTCCCATAGCTCGGGATAGCGGAAGACTGGATTGATGCGACCGGATCATGTCATCGCCGGGCTCGACCCGGCGATCCAGCCGTTATCGCGTAATACTGAGCCAGAGATCCTGCCACTCTGGGTTGTCCTGCTCGATCAGCGCGATCTTCCAGCGCCTCGGCCATTTCTTGATGGTCTTCTCGCGCTGGATCGCGGCGAGTGCGTCCTCGATCGACGTCCACCAGACCAGCCTGGTCACACCATAGCGTCTCGTGAACCCGCGCACGGCGCCCGTGCGATGCTCGAAGACGCGGCGGATCAGGTCGCCCGTGACACCCGTGTAGAGGGTGCCGTTCCGCCTGCTGGCCATCAGATAGACGAACACCACACTCGCTTCCCTAGATCGCCGGGTCGAGCCCGGCGATGACAGCCTTTGACGTCAGGGTGAACGAAGCGTGCATCGGCAGCCGGACGTCATCGCCGGACTTGATCCGGCGATCCAGCGTGCCACTCCTCGCGCTGCAAGAGGTGGAGTGTGAAAGCATGAAATTCTCGATGATCCCCGGCGCCCCCAACCCCGTCGCGCCGTTCTCCCACGCGGTTGAGGCCGATGGCTGGGTGATCCTGACCGGGCAGATGCCGACATGGCCTGACGATCCCGACATGGCTCTGCCCGACGGGGTCGAGGCGCAGACGCGCCGCGTGATGGAGAACCTTCGCATCGTGCTGCAGGGCGTGGGTCTGGACTTGGAGCACGTGGTGCAGTGCCGGTGCTACCTGACCGAGTTCCAGCGCGACTACGCGGCGTTCAACGACACCTACAAGACCTTCTTCCCGCCCGATCGGCTGCCTGCGCGCACCACTGTCGGCGTCACCGCGCTGGCCGTCGGCGCGCTGGTCGAGATCGACTGTCTCGCCCGCCGACCGGGCTGACCCCGCTCCTCCCGGGCCGCGCTCGGACGGCCGTGACACGATCCTCACGATCTGACGCGCACGTCATCACCATGGCGTGACGGCACCGACACGTGCCGAGCATCACAGCGACGGAAGCCGATATCTGCTCGTTTATCGACCATCGCCACACCCAGGGAGGATGGCATGACGAGTGTATTTCGACGCGGGCGCCTCGCCGCCCTTGGGCTGGCCGCGCTGGCGCTTGGCGCCTGCGGCATCACGCCGGCCGAGCGTGCCGTCTCGGGTGGACTTCTGGGCGCTGCGACCGGTGCGGTGATCGGTGGCGCCGCGGGCGCGCCGGGCGTCGGTGCTGCCATCGGCGGCGTGGCGGGCGCCAATCTGGGCCTGGCCTCGACGCCGGTCTTCTTGGACGACCGCGGCTTCGTCGACCGGGGTCCGGCCTTCGTCGAGCCGGGCTTCGCGGATCCGGGCTTCGCCAGCCCGCCGATCTATTCGAGTTTCGACGACGTCTATTACAACGACGTGTTCTACGACAGCGTCTTCTATGACAGCGGCTATCGCGGTGTCGGCTATTACGGCATCCGCCCGGGCTTCTCGACGCCGTTCTTCTTCGGCCCCTCGGTCAGCTTCTCGGCCGTGTTCATCGACGACGACGGCCGGCGCAAGCTGCACCGCGGCAAGCCGAAGCGCCGCTTCGACCGCTTCGTGGATCGCCGCATCGACCGCCGGATCGACCGCCGCATCGACCGGCGCGTGGACCGGCGGATCGACCGCCGCATAGACCGTCGCATAGACGGCCGCGCGGATCGCCGCGACTTCCGCCGCGACCGCCGCTTGGACCGCCGCGACTTCCGCGACGAGCGGGTGCAGGACCGCCGCATCGCCCGGCTTGAGCGGCGCGACGACGTGCGCCAGTTCCGCCAGGAGCGCCGCGCCGATCTGCGCCAGTTCCGCAACGATCCCAACCGCGACCGCGCCGCCTTCCGCGCCGACCGCCAGGCCGAGCGTCGCGCCTTCCGCCAGGACCGTGGCGAGGATGTGCGGCTGTTCCGCCAAGACCGGCGCCAGGATCGCCGCGAGTTCCGCCGCCAGCGTGGTGAGGAGCGCGCCAATCTTCGCCAGAACCGCCGGGCCGAGCGTGGCAACGGCCAGCGTGTCCGTCGCGAGGACCGGGCCGTCCGGCGCGAGGTTCGGCGTGACGAGCGGCGCGAGCGCCGTGTCGCCCGGCAGGACAATCGCGGCGACCAGCGGCGCCTGACCTGGGACGAGGTCCGCCGACAGCAGGGGATCGGCAACCGCTTCGAACGCTGAGGCAGGCGGGGCCGCGGGACCCGAAAGAAAAGCCTGCATGCCGGGATGGGGGACGCGGGGAGCCGATGCGGCTCCCCGCAGCCGTTTCAGGGCGCCCTTCAATCCGCAGTTCGCCAGCGCCTTCCCGTCGGTCGCCGCGACACCCCACACGTGTGGACGAGCGCGCCGTGAACGGACATCCGTCCCAGCAAGCGGCAAAATGGACCGCGTCTCTGGCCGCTCAGATCGCCCGTCACGCCGTGGCGCCTAGCTCCCTCAAAAGACTGCAGGGGGATATGCCATGTCTATCCGACCGAGAACGGTACCCGCCGATCCGCTTTGGCTGCTCCGCACCCTGGCCATCGGCCTTGGCGATGGTATCGCCGCCGGCTGGACTGTGCTGCTGATCGCCGTCGAGATGAACGTGAACGACATTGGTACGCTGGTGAAGACCGGCGATGGCGGCACCTTCGCCTTCGCGATCATGACGATCCTGGCGGCCATCACCTTTGGCCTTCTCGGCATCGCCTGGCGCGTCATGGTGATCCTGCCCGACGAGTAGGGGCGGCGCCTGACAGGGTGTCTTGGGCTACTGGACCGGCGGCAGATCTGGTCGTCGATCTGACCGACGCCCTTTCGGCGGCGCTGTCCAACGGTCTTTTTGCCGATCATCGGCCTGACGGGGCGGCGCTGACCTCCCATCGGCTCGTGCACCATGATCAGAACCTATGGCTGATCCCACGCTACGCGCCTGGCCCGTCAGCGGTCTCGACCCGACTGCCTGCTCTCGTGCGCGATGTTGCCCTGAGCGCATCTCACCCGGCCGACCCGGTGCTCTATTGGCTTGCCCACACGGCACGACAGCGGGCCTGGCGCGCTCTCGCCCGGCTGCCGGGCCCGGGTCCGGTCGTCCGGGTGGCGCGCGTGAATGCGGCTCAATGCCGGCTTGCGGTCGGCTTCATCGGCCATCCCGGACGCGCGGTCCCGGCGGGCATCGTGGCGAGGCTCGACCGGGCCTTCGACGACCATGCCCTTCGACAGGATGCGGCTTGGGCCAACCGCCATGCGGGGCACCCGGCGCGCCGGCCGTAGGGCG
The DNA here is from genome assembly GCA_039199465.1 of Pseudomonadota bacterium. Lineage (GTDB taxonomy): Bacteria > Pseudomonadota > Alphaproteobacteria > Rhodobacterales > Rhodobacteraceae > Thermohalobaculum. Next base: position 731 of record JBCCSW010000076.1, on the reverse strand, counting down.
GAACTCTCGTCCATATTGACGCGCCCGCGGGCGTTGGCGAGAACGGCGGTCCGGTCGCAGACCCCGCTGCGGCCGTCTTTATCGGCCGTTCGGCCCGCGTCGCCGCCCCCGGAGAGCATCATTCATGTTCAGCAAGATCCTGATCGCGAACCGCGGGGAGATCGCCTGCCGGGTCATCAAGACGGCGCGGCGGATGGGTATCGCGACGGTCGCGGTCTATTCCGACGCTGATGCTGACGCGCTGCATGTGCGGCTGGCCGACGAGGCCGTCCATCTGGGCCCGCCACCTGCGGCCGAGAGCTATCTGCTGATCGACAAGATGGTCGCGGCCTGCAAGGCGACCGGCGCCGAGGCGGTGCATCCCGGCTATGGCTTCCTGTCCGAGCGCGCGGCCTTTCCCGAGGCGCTGGCTGCGGCCGGCATCGCCTTCATCGGCCCGCCGCCCAAGGCGATCGAGGCGATGGGCGACAAGATCACCTCGAAGAAGCTGGCGGCCGAGGCCGGCGTCTCGACCGTGCCGGGTGTCATGGGTCTGATCGAGGACGCAGACGAGGCGGTGAAGATCGCCGCCGAGATCGGCTTTCCGGTGATGATCAAGGCCTCGGCCGGTGGCGGCGGCAAGGGCATGCGCATCGCATGGAACGCCGACGAGGCGCGCGAGGGCTTCCAGGCCTCGAAGAACGAGGCGAAGGCGAGCTTCGGCGATGACCGGATCTTCATCGAGAAATTCG
>JBCCSW010000075.1:0-13150 GCA_039199465.1 Pseudomonadota bacterium | reverse complement strand
GGTGCTGACCCAGATGAAGTATGGCGGCTCGGTCGCGGCGGTCGGGCTCGCCGGCGGTGCGAAGCTGCCGACCACCGTGATCCCCTTCCTGCTGCGCGGCGTGAACCTGCTCGGCATCGACAGCGTGATGAAGCCGAAGCCCGCGCGGCTTGAGGCCTGGTCGCGCCTTGCCACCGATCTGCCGCGCGACCTGCTGGAAGGGATGATCCAACCCGCCAGCCTCGCCGATCTGCCCGCGCTCGGACCGCAGATCCTGAAGGGCCAGGTCAAGGGCCGCGTCGTCGTGGATCTCTCGGCATGAGCGCGGACGGCGCCCCGAAGACCGTGCCGGCGCTCGATATGGCCTTCGTGCGCGCGCAATTCCCCGCCTTTAGCGCGCCCGATGGCGACACGGTGATGATGGAGAATGCCGGCGGCTCCTACGCCGCGCGCCAGACCATCGACCGACTGACCGCCTTCTACACCGACAGCAAGGTGCAGCCCTACGGCGCCTTCCCGGCCTCGGCCCGTGGCGGGCAGCGGATGGACGAGGCGCGCACCCGGCTCGCGGCGATGATTGGGGTCGAGGAGGACGAGGTGCTGTTCGGCCCCTCGACGACGCAGAACGCCTATGTCCTGGCCCAGGCCTTTGGCGAGATACTTGGGCCGGGCGATGAGATCGTCGTCACCAACCAGGACCACGAGGCCAATACCGGCGCCTGGCGGCGGCTCGCCGCGCGCGGGGTCACGGTACGCGAATGGCAGGTGGATCCGGTGACCGGGTCGCTGGACATCGCCGATCTCGACGCCCTGCTGACGCCCCGCACGCGGCTGCTGGCGTTCCCCCACGCCTCGAATATCGTGGCCGAGATCAATCCCGTCGCCGAGATCGCCGCGAAGGCGCATGCGGTGGGCGCGGTGACGGTGGTCGACGGCGTCTCGGCGGCACCGCACGGGTTGCCGGACATCCCAACGCTTGGCTGCGACTGCTACTTGTTCTCGGCCTACAAAACCTATGGTCCGCACCAAGGGGTGATGGTGCTGCGGCGCGCGTTGAACGACCGGCTGCCGAACCAGGGCCACCATTTCAACGACGGCTATCGCACCAAGCGGATGGTGCCGGCCGGCCCCGACCATGCGCAGATCGCCGCCATGGCGGGTGTCGCGGCCTATGTCGACGATCTGTTCGACCATCACGCGGGCCCGAATTCCAACGGCGCGCCGGCCGATCGCACGCGGCTGGTCGCGGCGATGATGCGGGCGCGCGAAAAGGCGCTGACCGAGCGGCTGCTCGCCTGGGTCGACACGCGCTCCGATCTGCGTCTGCTGGGCCCGCGCGACACCGCGCGCCGCTGCTCGACCGTCGCGCTGGTGCATGAACGATCCGGCCCCGCGCTGGCCGAGGCGCTGGCGCCCCATGGCATCGGTGCGGGCGGGGGCAGTTTCTATGCCAACCGCGTGCTGTCGGCCTGCGGCGTCGACCCGGATCACGGCATTCTGCGCCTGTCTTTCCTGCACTACACCACCGAGGACGAGATCGACCGCACCATCGCCGCCCTCGACGCCGTGCTCGCGGCCTGAGGGCCGGCAATGCGCATCGTGGGTGGCCGCTTCGGAGGGCACCGGCTGGCCTCGCCCGGTGCGGCCGGCGGTGGCGAGGCGCATCTGAGACCGACCTCGGACCGCGTGCGCGAGGCCCTCTTCAACCTGCTGGCGCATGGTGCCTATGGCGATCCACCACCGCCGGAGGGGCGCCGCGTGCTCGACCTCTTCGCCGGCACCGGCGCGCTGGGGCTCGAGGCGCTGTCGCGGGGCGCGCTGCAGGCGACCTTCGTGGACGATCACGGGCCGAGCAGGGCCCTGATCCGAACGTCGGTCGATGCGCTGGGTCTCGCCGGCGTTACCAAGATCTGGCGCCGCGACGCGACGCGCCTGGGCCCGCATCGCGGGGCACCCTTCGATCTGGTCTTTGCCGATCCGCCCTATGACCGGCCGGACGCGGCGGAGCGGGCGCTGATCTCGGCGCGTGAGGGCGGCTGGTTGGCGCCGCATGCCCTGGTCGTGGTCGAGGCCGATACCGCGCGCCCGCCCAGCCTGCCGGCATGGCTGCGCGTCGATGACACCCGCCGCTATGGCAACACGCTGCTGACGCTCGCCACACTGACGCGGTCGGAGGAGGGGGAGACACCATGAAGATCGGACCCGAGACGCCCGCGCTGGTCAGCGGGGGTGCCAGTGGCCTGGGCGAGGCCTGCGCCCGTGCCCTGCGCGCCGCCGGTGCCCCGGTCGCGCTGCTCGACCGCGATACGGATCGGGGCTCGACGGTGGTGGCCGAGATAGGCGCGATGCTCGTCGCAACCGACGTGACAAGCGACGCCAGCGTGACCGACGCCCTGGCAGCCGCCGCCGCCGCGCATGGCCCGGCGCGGATCGTGATCAACTGCGCGGGTATCGCGCCTGCCATGAAGGTCGCCGGCTCGAAGGGCGCGCATGACATGGCGCTGTTCGAGCAGGTGATCGCGGTCAATCTGGTCGGCACGATGCGCGTGATGGCGCACGCCGCGTCGACCATGCGCGGCCTCGATCCGCTGGACGACGACGGGTGCCGCGGCGCCATCGTCAACACCGCCTCCATCGCGGCGTTCGAGGGGCAGATGGGCCAGGCCGCCTATGCTGCATCAAAGGGCGGGGTGGCCGCCCTGACCCTGCCGGCCGCGCGCGATCTGGCCCGCGACGGCATCCGCATCGCCGCCATCGCGCCCGGCATCTTCGCCACGCCGATGCTGCGCGGCTTGCCCGAGGACGTGCAGGCGAGCCTTGCCGAACAGGTGCCCTTCCCCGTACGCCTCGGCGATCCGGCCGAGTTCGCGCGCCTGGCCCTCTTCATCATCGAGACCGGCTACATGAACGGCGAGGTCGTGCGTCTGGACGGCGCGCTGCGCATGGGCGCGCGCTGACCCTGCCGCACCTCGGATCGCCGGTGCGGTGCTTCACGACGCGGATGGACAGCGCCGTGCCGACCGGCCACAAGGCGCCACGGATCAGGCCTGTCGACCCCACCCTGGATCAGGCGCCCCCGATCGACGCAAGGAGAACTGCATGGCTATCAGTGTCGGCGATACGCTGCCCGAGGCGACGCTCTACGAGATGACGGCGGACGGCCCCGGACCCGTGCAGGCGTCCGAGGCGATGGGATCGGGCACCGTCGCGGTCTTCGGCGTGCCGGGTGCCTACACCCCCACCTGCCATCTGAAGCACATGCCGTCCTATGTCGCGAATGCCGATGCGCTGCGGTCCAAGGGCGTCGACAGCATCGTCTGCATCACCGTGAACGACCCCTTCGTGGCCAAGGCCTGGGCCGAGGCGACGGGCGCCGACGCCGCCGGCATCCGCGTGCTGGGCGATGCGACGGCGGCGCTGACCACCGCCATGGGCATCGGCTTCGACGGCTCGGCTGTCGGCCTAGGCACTCGGGCGATGCGGTTCTCGATGCTGTTGAAGGACGGCAAGGTCGCCGCCTTCTCGAGCGAGGACAAGCCGTCCGACATGGACGTCACCTCTGCCGAGAAACTGCTCGAGGCGCTCTGACCCAAGGCCGCGCGTCGGGGCCAGCGCTGTCGATGCCGTTCGCGTGGGTACCGTCGCGTGGGCGCCATCGGGCGCTCCACCAGCCCAAGCGCTGTCAGAGCCGCGGCAGGCACTCACCCGAAAGGCGAAGCGCAGGCGGGTAGCCCGATCTGCGTTCCAGCAGGGCCCCGTCGATGCGCATCAGGGCGGCGTCGAGATCGTAGTCGACGGTGAAGCCCGCGATCCAGTCGTTGCCGTCGCCCTGGTCGAGATGCAGGCATGCGCCGTCCTCGCCATCGCAGAAGATGAAGCTCCATCCGCCGGTATCGAAGGTGATCTCGGTCGGGATCGACCGCCTGCGCACGCGCAGGTCCTCCAGCCTACCCCATGACAGTTGCCCTGCATCGCGTGGCTGGCGGAAATTCAGCCGAGCGATGCCCACCTTGCGCGCGGTGCCTGGCTCCATCGCGTCGAGCGTGCAGATCCAGTTGTGATCGAACGGGGCATAGAGCGCGAGGCGCCGGGCCTGCAGCGGATCCTCCGTCTCGGTCTCCGTCTCGGTCTCCGTCTCCGGCGCTGACCCCGGCACCGGGTCGCCCGGCGGCGGGGTCCGCGGCGCGTCGGCCCCAAGCGCGCCGGCAGCGGCGACGATCTCCAGCACCCGCGTCCGGCACTGGATCGTCTCTGCGATCAAGCGGCCGATCTCGGCGGCGGGTAGCCCCTTCTCCTCGAACTCACGGTAGACCACCGATCCCTCGAGCCCCAGCTCGCCTAGCAGGCGGAGCAGGCCACGCTTCAGCGCCGCACGCGCCTCCGCATCGGCCTCCATATCGCTGAGGGTGTAGCCGCCGCCGACATAGGCTGCGAGTTCGCGCGCGCAGAGGTTCTGCGCCAGGTCGTCGACGTCGTTGAGACTGGCCGTGGACGCCGTCGTCGCGACCAGGGCGACACAGGCCGACACAACACCGGCCGACACGACACAGGCCGACACGAAACCGGCCCGGCACCTCGTGGAGAAGGTCAAATGCGCCTCCCGCTCGGCATGACAGTTGTCCGCCGAGGCTAGCAGAGCGGCGACCTTATGTCTCAATTCGGGGCAGGCATTCGGGGCAGGCATTCGGCGCAGGCATTGGGGGCAGGCGCCCCCAGGCTCAGCAACTCCGTTTGAATGGCATCATTTCGGCGAGGGCTGCGTTCTCGCGGTCGACGGCGCGGCGCTCGTGTTCGAGATACTGCTCGACGGAGGTGGCGAAGCCGGGGTCGGGCAGGAAGTGCAGCGACCGCGTAGTGACCGGCGCATAGCCTCGTGCCAGCTTGTGGCCGCCCTGCGCGCCGGCCTCGACCCGCTTCAGGCCATGGGCGATCGCGAAGTCGATCGCCTGATAGTAGCAGGTCTCGAAATGCAGGAAGGGGTGATCTTCGACACAGCCCCAGTAGCGGCCGAACAGCGTCTCGCGCCCGATCACGTTCAGCGCGCCTGCGATCCAGCGATCGTCGCGACGGGCCATGACCAGCAGCAGCCGGTCGGCCATGGTCTTGCCCAGGATGTCGAAGCACTGTCGCGTCAGGTAGGGCCGGCCCCATTTCCGGCCGCCGGTGTCCTGATAGAACACCCAGAACGCATCCCAATGCTCGGCCGTGATGGCATTGCCGGTGAGCCAGTGCATCTCGATGCCGCGCTCGACGGCCTTCTCCCGCTCCTTCCGCAGGGTCTTGCGCTTACGCGAGGCGAGCGCGTCGAGGAACGCGCCGAAGCTCTCGTAGCCGTGGTTCTCCCAATGGAACTGCTGGTCGGTGCGCTGCAGGAAACCGGTCGAGGGGCCAAGGCGCCACTCTTCCTCGGTGCAGAAGGTGATGTGCAACGAGCTGAGGCGGTTATCGGCGGTGATCTGTCGGGCGGCATCCATCAGGCCCGACTGTAGCGTCGCCCGCGGCAGGCCGACGACAGGGTTCACGAGCACCCGCGGCCCGGTTGCGGGCGTGAATGGCACCGCTGCCTGCAGCTTGGGGTAGTAATCCCCGCCCGCCCGCTCATAGGCGTGGGCCCAGGAGTGATCGAAGACGAACTCACCCTGGCTGTGGGTCTTCAGATAGAGCGGCATGGCGCCCAGAAGCGGACCGTCGGGCGCGTCGGCATGGCGCATGATCAGGTGATGCGGCGACCAGCCTGCACGGCGCGTGGCCGAGCCCGAGACCTCAAGCGCGTGCAGGAAGGCATGCGTCACGAAGGGGTTCAGCGGCGGACCGCCGTCGGCGCATTCCGGCGCGGCACAGGCATCCCAGTCGGCCGCATCGACGGTGCCGATATCCTGCACGATCTGAACGGCCAGCGCGATCTCGCCCGCGTCGCCGCACTGATCCGTGGCCGTCTTGCCGGCCTCGCCGATCGGTCGAAATGCCTCGCTCATGGCCCTCAGGTGGCTGCACCCGGTCCTAGGTCAAGACGTTGTAGGCGCTTTCCCATTGCGGCCTGCGGCGTTATGTGGAGCCGAGACACGGAGGTGCCGCGACGGGCCGTCGCAGCCTCGGCGTTCAAGCGATACTGCCGCCCGACCGCGGCCGACGAGCAGGGAAACCGTTATGATCGCATCCATGGTCCGACATACCCCCGGCGCCCGCCTCCTCGCCCACCGCGCGGCGCGCCTGTTGGCCGCCGTTGCGCTGCTGACGGCCGTCGCCTGGTCGCCCGCCCACGCCTTGGACGGTGATGCCGCGAAGGCGCATGTCCGCACGACCGTCGACGAGGTGCTGGCCCTGGTGCGCAAGCCCGGCGCTCCCGCCGGCAAGACCGGCGCCTTCCGCCAGATCCTGGAGCAGCGCGCCGCGATGCCGCAGATCGCCCGCTTCGCCGCCGGCAATCTGTGGCGCGATATGAGCGATGCGCAGCAAGACGCCTATGTCGACGCGTTCTCCCAGTACCTCTCCACCGTCTATGCCCGGCGCTTCCAGGAGTATTCGGGCCAAGAGGTCGAGCTCGGCGGCACCAGTGACCGCGGGCGCCGCGGCATCGAGGTCGAGAGCATGGTGACCGGCGGCGGTCAGCCCCCGGTCGCGGTGACGTGGCTGGTCTCGGACCGGCCCGGCCGCGTCGTGCTCGCCGATATCGTGATCGAGGGCGTGTCGCTGCTGATCACGCAGCGCGACGAGATCACCGCGCTTGTCGGACAGAAGGGCGGCATCGACGGGCTGATCGACTTTCTTAAGGGCAGCTGAGCGCGAAGCGCGCCATCATGACCCAGCCCTGACGCTTGACGGCCGCGCCGCTTCCCAATCGCGCGGCGCCAGGCCCGTCATGGACCCGACTGCCCGGGTTTGCGGCTGTCGAGTTGTTTCCAGACGCCGCTCGCCCGCATCACCAGCCGGTCGCCCGCGGCGAGTTCGGCGGTCATGAAGGATAAGCCGCGCACCAGGCGGAGCTGACGGGCACGGCACCACAGTACCTGGCCCTGCTTGGCCGCGGCGATGAAATGGGTGTCGAGCTGGATGGTCGCACATGGATGACCACCGCCCGCCTCATAGGTCGCGGTGCCCATGGCGATGTCGGCAAGCGTCATCAGCACGCCGCCATGGCAGACGCCGCCGACATTGATGTGCCGTCTATCCAACGTCAGGCGGGCATACCAAACCGCCGCGCCAGCGCGCGCGATCTCGACCGGGCCGATATGCGGCGTGAAGCCGGTGCCGCGGACGCTGCGCCAGGGCAGGGTGTCGACCGGCGGATCCTCGCCGGTGGGATCGAGCAGGCGCATCGGTCTCTCGCTTTTCGTGGCGGCCGGTCGGCCGATCGACAGGCGCCTAGCACGGATCGACGTCGCCCACCCGCGATGAAAGAAGAGGATCAACCTGGATCGGCCAGGCACCGCCTCATGACGGCATTCCCATTGCAGCATGACGGCCGTGGCGCTGCGGCAGACTGAGCGGTTGCGCAGCGTCATGGCGGCGGCGCAGCTAGAGATGCCAAGATCGAGGATGCAAAGCGACAGGAGGCGACGATGACCGTACAGGACCGTGACCTCGATCTGATCCGACAGGCGATGCGCGCCGATCTGCGCCCGGACGAGGGCGCGGTGCTGCACCGGCTGATCGAGGCCGCGAAGTTGTCGTCCGACGAGCGCGCGGCGATCAGCGCCCGTGCCGCCGATCTGGTGTGCGCCGTCCGCGCGGCCGGCAGCCCCGGCCTGATGCAGAGCTTCCTCGCCGAATACGGCCTGTCGACGCGCGAGGGCGTGGCGCTGATGTGCCTTGCCGAGGCGCTGCTCCGCGTGCCGGACGACGAGACCATCGACGCGCTGATCGAGGACAAGATCGCGCCCAGCCAGTGGGGCACGCATCTCGGCCATTCCTCGTCCTCGCTGGTCAACGCCTCGACCTGGGCGCTGATGTTGACCGGCCGCGTGCTGGATGAGCGCGGCGAGGGCATCGCCAAGACGCTGCGCGGCGCCGTCAAGCGCCTTGGCGAGCCGGTCATCCGCACTGCCGTCGGCCAGGCCATGCGCGAGATGGGGCGTCAGTTCGTCCTTGGTCGCGATATCGACGAGGCGATGAGGCGCGCCCAGACCCTCGAGGCGAAGGGCTACACCTACAGCTACGACATGCTGGGCGAGGCTGCGCGCACCGCCGCCGATGCCGAGCAGTACCTGCTGCACTATGCGACTGCGATCAGCCAGATCGCGCCGGCCTGCCGCGCGGTCGACATCCGGCAGAACCCCGGCATCTCGGTCAAGCTCTCGGCGCTCAGCCCGCGCTACGAGCTCGGCCAGAAGGCGCGCGTGATGGCCGAGATCGTGCCCAGGGTGAAAGCCCTCGCCCATCTCGCCTGCGCGGGCCGCATGGGCTTCAATATCGACGCGGAGGAGCAGGACCGCCTCGACCTCTCGCTCGACGTGATCGAGCAGGTGCTGGCCGAGCCCGCCTTTGCCGGCTGGGACGGGTTCGGCGTGGTCGTCCAGGCCTACGGGCCGCGCGCGCCCCATGTGATCGACTGGCTGGGCGCGCTGGCGCGGCGGCTCGACCGCCGGATCATGGTGCGGCTGGTGAAGGGCGCCTATTGGGACACCGAGATCAAGCACGCGCAGACCCTAGGCCTCGACGGTTTCCCGGTCTTTACGCGCAAGGTCACGACCGATGTCTGCTATCTCGCCTGCGCGCGGAAGCTGTTCGACCTGCAGGACCGGATCTATCCGCAGTTTGCGACGCATAACGCCCATACCATCACGGCGGTGCGCCACCTGGCCGAGCGTGCCGGCAGCCCGGCCTTCGAGTTCCAGAAGCTGCACGGCATGGGCGACGAGCTTTATGCCGAGGCGATGGCCGAGCCGGCGATGCGCTGCCGCGTCTACGCACCCGTCGGCGCGCATCGCGACCTGCTCGCCTACCTGGTGCGGCGCTTGTTGGAGAACGGTGCCAACTCCTCCTTCGTGCATCAGATCGTCGACGAGGCTGTGGCGCCCGAGACGATCGCGCGAGACCCCCTCGGTGTGGCGGAGGCACTGGAGAGCGCCGCCAATCCCGGCATCGCGCGCGGGCCCGCGCTGTTCCAGCCCGCACGCCGGAACAGCCGCGGCTGGGATCTGGCCGACATCACGACGCAGCAGGCCATCGACGAGGGACGCGCGCCGCTGCGCACCCTACGCTTCGAGGCGAGCCCGATTATCGCCGGCGACCACATGCCGACCGGCGAGGCCGTGGAGGTCACGAGCCCCGCCAATCACCAGGATGTCGTCGGTCAGGTCCGCTGGGCGACGCCCGTCGATGTCGAGGCGGCGCTCGATGCGGCCGCGTCTGGCGGCGCCGATTGGGCTGCGACGCCTGCCGCTGCGCGGGCCGAGGCGCTCAGCCGGGCCGCGGATCTCTACGAGGCGAGCGCCGCACGCTTCTTCGCCGTCGCCCCGCGCGAGGCCGGTAAGATGCCGCTCGATGTCGTCGCCGAGATCCGCGAGGCGGTGGATTTCCTGCGCTATTACGCCAGCGAAGCGGCGCGGCTGGACGCGGCGGGCGGTCTGGCGCCGCGCGGCGTGATCGCCTGCATCAGCCCGTGGAATTTCCCGCTGGCCATCTTCACCGGCCAGATCGCCGCCGCCCTGGCGGCCGGCAATGCGGTCATCGCCAAGCCGGCCGAGCAGGCGCCGCTGACTGGGGCGGTAGCCATAGCCCTGATGCACAAGGCCGGCATTCCTGTGGGCGCGCTCCAATACCTGCCGGGCGACGGACCGACTGTCGGCGCGGCGCTCACCGCCGATCCGCGTATCGCCGGGGTCGCCTTCACCGGCTCCACTGCCACGGCCAAGATGATCGACCGGGCGTTGGCCAACCACAATCGCTCGGACGCGATGCTGATCGCCGAGACCGGCGGGCTGAACGCCATGATCGTCGACAGCACCGCGCTGCCCGAGCAGGCGGTGCGCGACGCCGTCGCCTCGGCGTTCCAAAGCGCGGGCCAGCGCTGCTCGGCCGCGCGGATCTTGTATGTGCAGGACGACGTCGCCGACCGGGTGATCGAGATGCTGACGGGGGCCATGGATACGCTGTCCATCGGCGATCCCTGGTCCTTCGCAACCGATGTCGGCCCGGTGATCGACGCGGAGGCCGAGACCGAGATCGAGGGCTACATAGCCGCCGCCGATGCCGACGGACGCGTGCTGAAGCGCATCGCCCTGCCGGCTGGGCTGGAGCGCCGCGGCTATTTCGTCGCGCCCACGTTGATCGAGGTCGGCGGTATCGAGGCCATGGACCGCGAGGTCTTTGGGCCGGTCCTGCATGTCGCGCGCTTCAAGGCGGGCGACCTCGACCGGGTGATCGACGCGATAAACGCGTCGGGCTACGGCCTGACCTTCGGCCTGCACACCCGGATCGACGATCGCGTGCAGCATGTGATCGAGCGGGTCCGCGTCGGCAATGCCTATGTCAACCGCAACCAGATCGGCGCCGTCGTCGGCAGCCAGCCGTTCGGAGGCGAGGGTCTGTCGGGCACGGGCCCCAAGGCCGGCGGCCCCGCCTATGTCGAACGTTTCGCGCGACCTTCGGATATCGCGCTTGGCCACGGTGTTGCGGTCGATCCGATTGCCGACGTGCCATCCATCGACGCGGCGGCCATCGCGGCGGCGCTGCAGACGCTCTCGCTGCCCGAGCGTGCTGGGCAGACCGAAAGCCTGCCGGGCCCGACGGGCGAATCGAACCGGCTGACCACGCTGCCGCGCGGCCGCGTGCTCTGCCTCGGACCGAACGCCGATGCGGTCAGGGCGCAACTTGCCCGGGTGAGCGACAGCGGCAACGCAGCGCTGGTCATCGCGCCCGGGGCCGGCGCGCTGCAGACCGCCGCGACACCTGCCGTCCACTTCATCGAGGGGACGGTTGCGACCGGCGTGCTTTCGGCGCTGCAGGGCGTCGACGCCGTCGCGCATGACGGCCCCGAGGACGCGCGAGCCGCGATCCGCCGGGCCCTGGCGGCGCGCGACGGGCCGATCCTGCCGCTGCTCTCGGCCGCAGATCCGCTGTCGCGCTGGCAGATCGAGCGCCATGTCTGCATCGACACGACCGCGGCGGGCGGCAACGCCTCGCTGATGGCCGATGCCGGCACCGATTGACCGCACCCCGTGGCTGCGGCGGGTGTTGTCCGCCGCGCATCTGCACGCGTACAGGGACCGGCGGACAGCGTGCCCGGCGACGTCGACCTGTCACCGCACGGCGATACGGCTTGGGCAGTAACGACGGAGCCTGGTTTCATGCAGCAGATCGCCTTCTCCCGCCCGGGTCGGTTCTGGCGGGGCAACCTGCATACCCATTCGACCCGCTCCGACGGCGCGCTGGAGCCGGGCGAGGTGTGTCGGCGCTACGAGGAGGCCGGCTATGACTTCCTCTGCCTCTCGGATCACATGGTCGGCCGCTACGGCTATCCGATCACCGACACGACCGGCTATCGCTCGAACCGCTTCACCACGATCCTGGGCGCCGAGATGCACGGCGGGTCGCTGGCCAATGGTGAGCTGTGGCACATGCTGGCCATCGGCCTGCCGCGCGATTTCGAGCGTCCCGACCAGCCAGATTTTCACCCGCATGAGGGCGGCGAAAGCGCGGCGTCGCTGGCGAAGCGCTGTGCCGAGGCCGGCGCGTTTGTCGCGATGGCCCACCCCGAATGGTACGGCATGACGGTCGAGGACGGGCGCACGGTTGCCGCCGCCCATGCCGTGGAGATCTACAATCATACCTGCGTCATCGGGGCGGCGCGCGGCTCGGGCATCGGGGTCTGGGACGCGCTGCTGAACGAGGGACGCCGCCTGACGGGCTCGGCCTCGGACGATGCGCATTTCCACGGGCCCGACGCGTTCGGCGGCTGGGTCATGGTGCGCGCCGAGGCCAATGCGCCCGACGCGCTGGTGACCGCGCTCCGCGACGGGGCCTACTACGCGACCACCGGCCCCGAGATCCGCGATTTCCGGATCGAGGGCGGTGCAATCCAGGTCGAGTGCTCACCGGCCGACCACGTGATTGCGATGGGCGCCCGCTCGGCTGCCGAGGCGCGCCACGGCCGCGCAATGACCCGGGCGGAGCTGCCGCTGACGGCCAAGCTGGCAGCGGGCGGCTGGGTGCGTATCGCGGTCGACGACGCGGCCGGGCGGCGAGCCTGGTCCAACCCGCTTTGGCTGGAGTGATCGACGCTAGCCCGGGGCGAGCACGCCCCGCGTCATGTGCCGCTTGGCGCCGAAGCCGGGCGCGCGGGTCACCGAGAAGCCTGCGGCGCTCAGGCGCCGGCGGACCTCTCCGGCCGCGGTAAAGCTGGCGACGCTGCCGCCCGGCGCGGTTCGCGCCGCGACGGCCGTCATCAGCCCTGCGTCCCAGGCCTCAGGATTGCGGGCGGGGCTGAAGCCGTCGAGGAACCAGGCATCGACGGGCCGCGACATCTGGGACACGAGGTCGGCTGCAAGGCCGATGCCGAGCGTCAGCGTGGCCCCATCCAGCGCCAGGCGATGCCAGCCCGGCCGGTCCGGCAGGTCGACAAGCCAGCCTGCGTTGAGCGCGGCCAGACCGGGCCAGCGCGCGAGCGCCCGGGCACGGTCGGCGGCGGGCAGCGGCCATGCCTCGATCGAGGTCAGGATCAGCGGGCAGGGCCGACCCGCCTCGATCCAGGCCGACACCGCGAGCAGCATCGAGAGGCCGGTGCCGAAACCGATCTCGGCCAGGTGGAACGGCGCCTCGCGCCCCCGCCAGCGCTCTGGCAGATCGTTGCCGCTAAGGTAGACATGAGCCGTCTCGGCCTGCCCGTCGGAGGCCGCGTAGTACGTGTCGTCGAAGCGCCGCGAGCGCGGCACGTCGCCCGCATCCCAGGTCAGCCCCTGCGCCACTGCGAGCGATGCGGGCTGTGGCTCGGTGCCGGGGCCGCTCAGTCCCGCGCCAGCGCGATGTCGGGCGCGTCCTCGGCCTTCATGCCGACGACGTGGTAGCCACAGTCGACATGGTGCGTCTCGCCCGTCACGCCGCTTGCGAGATCCGACAGCAGGTAGAAGCCCGCGCGGCCGACATCCTGCTGCGTCACGTTCCGACGCATCGGCGCGTTCAGCTCGTTCCACTTCAGGATCAGCCGGAAATCGCCGATCCCCGAGGCCGCGAG
>JBCCSW010000074.1:0-13237 GCA_039199465.1 Pseudomonadota bacterium | reverse complement strand
GCATGGCGGTGGTCATGGCGGCCCCCGCCGTCAGACCCAGGCGTTGGACATCGAGGCGACGCTCTCGGGTCTCAGCCGCGCCTTGCCGCTCGCGCGCACGCAGCAGCAGGCGCTCCGCTCGATACTGACGACGCGCCATGCAGCCATGCTTGCGGGGGCGGACGCACTGCGCGCGCAGATCAACATGATCGACCGGCTGGATGTCGCCCACCCCGATCGGGCGGCTGAGAAAGAACGTCTGATCGCCGCGGCCCAGCAGGTCCTGCGCACGCAGATGGAGGCGATGGCCTTCAGCCGTGAGCGCATGGCGTCGGTGCTCTCGCAGAAGCAGCGGGCGCGCCTCGGTGTCATCGGGCGTTCCGGCAACTACACTGAGCCTCTCACGCATTGGCCGTGAAACGCCCCCGTATGTGTCACCGCGACCCAACCCGAAGGGTCGCTGCCAGGGCCAAAAGGACCGCTGCAAAGACGCAGACCAACGCTGCGGCGACGCTCGCCTGCAGATCGGGCACGGTGCCCAGGAGACGGGCGACCGCCGCCACGGGCGTACTGGCCATCCCGGTCGCCGCATGGTGGCCCAGCGTCGCCGCAAGACCGGCAATGCAGGCCGCCCCTAGGCCCCAAAGTGCCAGCGTCGTCCGGCGCGGCAGCGGTCCCCGCAGGCCCCGGCGGGCGGAACGGACGATCCGGCGACAATCATCCTCGATCATCACCGCGGCCGGCACGATCAGCAGCACCAGCACCATGCCGAAGCCAAGACCGTAGCAGAGGGTGATGACCGTGGGCTTCAGGAACAGCGCCTGCCGGCTCTCCTCGTAGAGAAGCGGCGCCATACCGACCACGGTGGTGAGGGTGGTCAGCAGTACCGGCCGCAGCCGGTCCGCCGCGGCGTCCAGGACCGCCCGTCTGAGCGGCGCGCGCCGCGCATAGTCCTGGATGGTCGTCACCAGCACGATCGAGTCGTTCACGATGATCCCGGCCATGCCGATCAGGCCGATGACGCTGAAGATCGAGAGCGGCAGCTCCCACGCCGCATGACCCAGGATCGCGCCGATCAGGCCGAAGGGGATGGTCAGCATGATGACCGAGGGCCGTGTCCAACTTCCCAGGATCCACGCCAGCGAGAGGTAGATGCCGAGCACACAGGCGATCGCGCCGATGACGGCGTCGTCCAGGAACGCCTCCTCCTGCTCGGCCAACCCGCCCAGCAGCCACGACACGCCATGGCGCGCCGCGATGTCGGGCAGGATCACCTCGACCAGATCACGGCCGATCGCCTCCGCCACCACCGGGTCATCCTCGGCCAGATCGCCCGAGACCTTGACGCGCACGAGCCCGTTCTCGCGGCGCAGCGTGGAGAAGCCGAGGCGATCGGTGCCCTCGACGATCTCGCTCAGCGTCACCCAGCCGCCATCCGCCAGCGCGATCTCGGTCCGCTCGAAGAAGTCCGCCTTCAGCGTCTCGGGTGGTGCCCTGACGAGGATCCGCCCGGTCTGTCGCCCATCCGGATAGGAGGCGGCTTCGAGCCCGGTCAGGCGCTCTCGCAGGGCCTCGTTGACGTCGTCGAGGGTTACGCCAAGCGCGGCGCCGAGCGGGGTCAGGGTCAGGACCTGCTCGATCTTGTCATAGGCTAGATCGTCCTCGAGCGCGCTGACCTCCGGATATTGGGAGAGGCGCGCCTGCAGATCGACCGCGGCCGCCTTCAGTGTCTCGGGTGCCGCGCCGTAGAGCGAAACGTCGAGGCTGTCGCCCTGCGGACCGCGCCGGCGGGTGCGAAAGCTGATGGTCTCGGCCAGCGGATGGGGCTGGATCTCACGCTGGATCGCGCTCAACACCTCGGAGGTCGAGTAGGTCCTGAGATCGGCATCGATCAGTTCGATCGTGATGGCGGCGAGATGGTCGGGGGTACGCCCTTCGCCCGCGCTCAGGCCGCGCCCGCTCGAACCACCGATCTCGGCCAGCGCGAAGACCACCGGGCGGCGCCCATGCTCCGCCTCGTATCTCTGCGAAACCGTGCTCACGGCGCGTTGCGTCTCGCGCATCATGTCCATGGTGTCGGCGCGTGTGGCGACCGGCAGCATCGCGACATTGCCGGTTATCGAGTTGCCCTCGGGCGCCGAGAAAAAGCGCCAAGGCACATCGCGCTGCATGACTGCGGCGACGCTGAGTGCGAGGCCGAGCACACAGGCAGCCATGACGGGGTAGCGGAGCGTGATGACGAGCCCCATCGCCGGCCGAAAGAGCGCGTTGCGGAAACGGTCAAAGAGGGCGTTCACCGCCGCACTCGGCCGGTCGAGCCAGGCTGTGCGCGCGCCAGGCTGGGTGCCCGGCCGGCCCGCAATCGAGGCCGGGGCGCGCATCGACCGCGCCATATGATGCGGCAGGATCAGAAAGCACTCGACTAGCGAGGCGATCAGCACGACGACGACGACGAAGGGTATCGCGGCGATGAACACGCCGAAGCGCCCACCGACGAGCGTGAGCGCGGCGAAGGCGATCGCGGTCGTCACCATTGCCGCGAAGACCGGCGCCGCCATGCGCCGCGCCGCCCGCTCGGCCGCGCGCACCGGCGTCTCGCCCAGTCGGCGAACGCGGAAATCGGCATGCTCGGCAACGACGATCGCGTCGTCCACGATGATCCCGAGGCAGACGATCAGCATGAAGAGCGAGATCATATTGAGCGTCTGGCCGGTGACCAGCATTAGCCCGACCGCAGCGGCCAGCGCCACCGGAATGCCGGCGGCGACCCAGAACGCCGCGCGGGCCGAGAGAAAGCAGAACAGCAGCACGAACACGAGCGCCAGACCGATGGCGCCGTTCTCGAAGAGGAGGTCGAGGCGCTGCGTGATCTGCCCCGCCTCGGCCTGGATCAGGGCGATGCTCACGCCCTCGGGCAGGAGCGGGGTCAGCTCGGCTGCCGTACGTTCCAGCGTCTCCTGGATCGCGATCGTGTCGCCCTCGGCGCCGCGCTCGACGATGATCGAAATCGCGGGATCGTCGCCGTTGAAAAAGGTCCGTTCTTCGCGCGCCGTCTTGGCGTAGACGCGGGCGATGTCGCCGAGCGCGATCTCGCCGCCGGTCCCTGCGGTCAGGCTCAGCTGCTTGATCTCGTCGACCTTGCGCTTCTCGTCGCCCGTGCGCAGGCGCATGGCCACGCTTAGCAACTCGCCTGCGGGCTGGGGCAGTGCGACCGTCCGGATCGCCGCAGCGACGTCAGCGCGCGTCACGCCGTGCAGACGGAGCGCGTCGTCCGAGACATCGACCAGAATCTCGGAAGGCGTGCGGCCGCGGATTTCGGTGCGCGTGACGCCGGCGCGGAACAGCCGCGCGATCATGTCGTCGGCGACCATGCTCAGCCGCTCGGTCGTCGTCGGTCCCGAGATCACGACCTCGGCGACCGTGTCGCGCCAACCCCCGCGACGCACGGTCGGTGGCTCTGCATCCTCCGGGAAGTCGGCGATGCTGTCGACGGCCGCCGACACGTCGTTGAAGGCGCGGTCCATCGGCCAGCCGGCCTCGAACTCGGCGTTGATTGTCCCGGCACCGGTGCGGGCGGTCGAGCGGACGCTGCTGACGCCCTCGACACTCAACACTTGGGCTTCGATCCGGGCGATCATCGCCTGGTCGATGTCGGCGGCGCTGGCCCCGTCCCAGGTGGCGCGCACTGTGATCGTCTCGGAGACGACATCGGGGAAGTACTGCGCGCGGATGTTGGCGCCTGCGGCAAGGCCGAGGGCGACGACCAGCGCCATCAGCAGGTTTGACGCGGTGGGGTGGCGAATGAAGAAGCGCAGCAGGCCCGTCATGGCGTCACCGGGTGTTCCGCTCGATCCGCTCGACCAGGCGTGCCGGCACTTCCGGCTGCTCTAGGATCGAGAGGATCCGGCTGCGCGCCCGGTCGGGCATCCGGTCATTCGCGTTGACAAGCTCGACCAGCCGGGCGCGCTCCTCGTCGGAGATCGGACGCGTCTCGCCGCCACCGCGACCGCCAGCGTGCCGCCCACTGCCTGTTCTGGACTGCGCGCTGGGTTCACTCCCGGGGTCGACGACGGCGCGGCCGGCCCCAACGCCCGCTGCGGCACTGCCGTCGGCGGCGGCGGGTGCCGGGCCTGCGACCTCGACGCCGTTGATCCGGGTCGTCGCCGGGCCGCGGCCGCGCACCCTGACGCCGTCGGTAAGCCCTGGCAGGCGCGTGGCGACATAGCGCCGGCCCGCGGGCGCGCCCCGCACGATGACCTCGTCGCCCTGTCGGCGCAGCAGATCGACGGGCGCCGTTTCGACGATGTCGTCGTCACCGACCAGGTAGAGCAAGTCACCGGGGCCGAGCGCCTGCGCCGGCAGCACGAAGACCCCGGCAAGCTCCGGCTCGGTGATCGTCGCTATGACCTGGTCGCCCGGCTGCAGAGGTGGCCCCGCCACGCTCAAGATCTCGGCATAGAGCAGACGGCCGACCTGCGGCGCATCGGCCTCGACAAGCGGCACGCTGGCGCGGTCGAGACGTGCCACCACCGCCGCCTCCTCCCCCATCCCGGGCCAGCGGACGCCGACATGAAGCGGCCGCAGCGCACCGGTGTCGTCGATCAGTCGAAGGAACGCCTCGTTCGGAACCCGCATCGCGATCTCCAGCGGCCAGGTTCCGATGATTACGCCAAGCGCCTCCTGCGCCGAGACGAGGCCGCCGAGGGTCGGCGTGGTACCCGACCACCGGCCAGCGGCCGGCGCCACGATCTCGGTCGCCGCCAGCGCGCGTTCGGCATCGGCGATTTCGCTTTCCTTCCGCGCGCGCGCCGTCGCCGCCAACATCAAGCGCGTTTCGTTCTCGGCGATGGTCTTTCGATTGGCGAGGATCGCCTGCTCGGTGGTGATGACGGCGAGTTGCGCGTCCTCAAGCGCGCCCGCGAGCGCGACACCCCGGGCTGACAGCGTCACCTGCCGGTCGAGCGCCGCCTCGCGAAGCGTCAGCGCTTCGTGGTTCTTCTCAAGCTCGGCACGGGCGATGTCGCCGGCTGTGGTGGCATCGCGGATCTCGGTTTCGATATCCTCCAGCTCCAGCTCCAGCCGGGTCTTGGCCGTTCGGGCCGGCGCGGGATCAAGGCGGGCGATCAGCATGCCCTCGCGGATCGAGGCGCCATCGCGCACGCCGCTGCCAACGGCCACGATGCGGCCCGCGACCTCCGCCCGCAATTCGGCGCTCTGCAGGCTGCGCACAGAGGCGTGGACGGTGAGACGCGGCGCGATGCGCGTCTCCTCCAGAACGGCGATGTCGACCACCATCGCGCGGTCGCGCCCGCCCGCCGAGCGCCGCCATCCTTCCTCGCCATCGGGCCAGGCCTGCAACAGCACCGCCGCAGCCCACAAAAGCAGCGCGGCCGCCAGAGCAAACGCCCCGATACCCAGGATACTGCGGCGGAGAAACTGCATGGCGGCTCACCGATCTGGGATGTCGCGCCAGCGCGCCGGCATCCCGAGAGAGGGCGGCGGCGCCAGGGCGCCGCCGTCGGTACAGAGGATCAGCGCATCACTGCTCCGCCTCGGCGTCCCCGCGACGACCGCGCCGCCGCATGGCCGCACGCTGCCCGGTTTCCATGGCACGGCGCATCTCGGTTCGGGTAACCGAGCCGTCGCCGTCCAGGTCGAAGCGACCGATACGCATCTCGCGACCTTCGATCTCGTTGGGCTGGAGCGCCCCGTCCTCGTTGAGATCGAGGCGCGCGATCCGACGCTGGGTGCGCCGTTGCAGCGCGAGGTCGGCCATCTCGTCGGCATCGACCATCCCGTCGCCGTCGGTATCGATCTGCGCAAAGCGCGCTGCCTCGTGCAGATCGATCTCCTCTTGCGTCAGACGGCCGTCCCGATCCGCGTCCGCCTGTTCGAACAGCCGGGTCATCCGCCGCATGCTTTTACCGGGCCGTTCGCGCTGCTCGGCCCGATCTGCGTGGTCTGGATTGCCGCGCATCTGGGCGTCGACCGAAGGGGCGACAACACCGCGCACCCCGGCCACACCAGCCAAAACAAACAGTCTGCTCATCGCCGTGTCTCCGGATTGCGCCGCTCAGTCTGCCCGATACGCCCTGGGCGGCCTGCGTTGCATACGACGTACTTACACCAATCCGTCGCCCACCCCGAAGCGATGCCGCCACTTCGTGCGAGGCTGCCTCGACGGTCCCAACGGACCCTCACGCGGATCAGGATCCGGTCGGCCCCATCGCCAACAGTGCCGGTAGGCTGCGCTCGTCGGCCCTGGCGCCGGTACCGTGGTGCATGGACGCCAAACCGTCGCGATGGCAGCACGTGCGATGGCGGAGAAGTGTTCCCTGGAGCATAGATCGGAGCAGGCGGCGATGCGCCGCCAATCACGCGGAGGCCCGAACATGACTCAGGTTCGGTCGCCACGCCTGCGGCGCCGCCAATCGGAAGGGGCGGTTTGTCGCTGCGAGAGTCGATGGTGCCGGAGCCTAGGTAACGACGTGCTCGTCCCGGATATCGCTGGGTGACGGCGCGGGTGTATGCCAGATTGGAGAAACGCAGCTGCAGCAGGACTGGCAGCGGACTGTCTTCGCGAGGGTCTGTCGCCGAGTGCACGGCAGTTCGGCCTCGTCCAGGAGCGCGTGATTTACGCTTTCGACGGAGAGCGGACCAATGGCTCGACGATCCAGATACGAGGAGCCTGGAAGCCTTCGAGCTGAAACCTGGCCGATCGATGTTGGTCACTGCCCTGCGCGACGATCAGAGGGTCCAGCTCGAGCCGCTCTACGCCATGTCGCTCTCGTTGTCCGACCTTTTGCCCGGGACCAGCTTGGGCTCTGCTTGCCCCGCTTCACCACGATCCGATCTGCGAGGCCGCGCTGGGGCGACACGCCGTGACAGACATCTCGTCTCGCCTCGCGACGGCAACGGTGTCACTCGACGCTTGGCTATGCACACGGAACCATTGGCCGTGCGCGATGCTCGCTGCCCTGTTCTGTCTCGTGCCTCTGCCCGCGGCTGCAACACCCTGTGCTGACGCACCGGAGACCGCCTGCGTTCTGATCGCAGCTGAGCAGTCGGCGCGCGCCGTCGATGCGGCCTATGCCCGCAAAGGGCTGCTTCTCGACATTGCCCATGAGTGGATCGCCCAGGGTGATCCCGCCCGGGGGGCCGCGGTCATCGACAATGTGGCCGATCTCGGAATGCTCCAACACGATGTGCTGTTCGAGACAGCCGCGCGTGCTGCTGCCGCGAACGGTGACGCAGAGGCAGCACAGGACTTCGTGGCGGAGATCCTTGTCGACGTCGTGCGTCGTCGCGTGGCCAAGGAAATCGCAGACAGCCTCGCCGGCGCCCCGCTCCCGCACGGTGAGCAGGAGAGGGCGCCCACAATGCCAGAGGAAGTCCTCGAGGCACGACGTCTCGCGGAAGCGGGCGCGATGCTATCGGCGCATGAGGTTCTGATCGCCGCTGCCGATACCGCCGTCTCAGAGAGCCGGGTTTTACCTTGCGGTCCAGATCCCGACGACCTGCGCCTGCTGACCCTGATTGCGGAGGAACAGACGGCGCTCGGTTTGGATGCTACCACGACCCTGGCCGCGGCGGTGCAGCGCTTGGGGGAGTGGTGGCGTGCGATCCTACCATGCCGGGGTATGATCGCTGCGCGGGAGCTTGAGGGCTCAACGATGACGCTCGCAGCGCTGCATGTGGAGAACGGTGATCTTGAGACAGCCGACCTGCTGCTCGATGACTTTCCTTTGCCGACGCTTCCTCCGCTGAACGAGGGTGCCCGCCCGACGGATACTTTCCCGAACCTCAGCGCCCGCGCACAGGCGGCGGCCGAAGCTGGCGACATGACACTGGCGCAAACCTTCGCCGACATGTTGCTGCGCCGGTTCGACGCTCTTCCCGATGATCGCAAAAGAGCATGGGTCCTTGATCAGGTGGTCGCTGCCGTTGCGGCAGCGCGCTCCGAAGAAGAGGCGACCGAGCTTCTGGTACGGAACCTGTCGGCTGAGCGCATGTCCGGCAGACGCGCGTTCGATTGGCAGTACGCGAACGCCTTGGCGCTTGCAGAGCTCGGGCGGCTCGACGAGGCATGGCCGCTGGCGATGGACAACGCCCACTATCGAACGCGCGCGCCAGCTGCGCTTTTGGGGCGGATGGTCGAGCGCGGACAGTCCGCACTGGTGTATCGGGATCTCGCGGCGATACCGCAGCCTGCAAGGCGGGCCCGTCTCCTGCTTGCGCTCGCCCGTGAATTGGCCGTGTCCCAACGTTAAACCTTGCATTGCGCCGTTGCGGATCTTCGTCATCTCGTCATGGTCGACCGTCTGAAGCTCGACGACTGAGGTCCCGAACGTCTACCTGCAGGGCCGCGCTTGGATCTCTTGGAGAGCGGCGAGGACCGCCGCAAGGCCGGCTCGACGATCATCACCAACCAGCTACCCGCCTATGCTCAGGCCATGCCGCCGTGGACGAGCCCACGCGTCCAGGCCATTCTCGACCGCCCGATCCAGAACGCGCACCGGCCCCAACTCGATCGTCGATCGCTCCGCAAGACCCGAGATGCCGCGAATGAGCAATACATCGCCCGGGCGACGGGGCACCGCTGAAAAGGGGAACAGAAAACACGCTCGAACGCGTGCGCGCAGAGTGAAGCGATACTGCGGAACGCCTGACCGAATGTCGTCACAATGCACAAATCGGGGTGTTGCTCGACAGCGTCTCAGCCGCGTACCATCCGTCTTAGATCCAGACTCGTCGTTCACAGGGGGAGCGCATGGGTGATGACAGCGGGGTTGGCGAAGTAACGAAGCCGATTGATGCGCTCGCATCTTTCCGCTTCGACTCCGATGACTATCGGCCGACGGATCGCCTGGATGCCATGAAGGAGGTCTATAGCGGGCTGAAGGACTGTAGTCGCGTCGAGATCGGATCCGAAGGGGACGACCGTCAGCGCCCGACACTTAAGCTTCGGGCATGGTCGCTGGGTGTCATGGCCGCCTCTTCTTTCGAAAGCGCGCACCTGACGACGAAGACGACCGACAGCCTGGATCCCGAGCTGAGCGAGATGCTCTTCCTGCGCCTCGTCGCCAAGGGCCAGATCCACGCCGAGAGCGGTGATGAGCAGATCCTGCTGCGACCGGGGCAGATCTACATGGGGCATGCTCGACATACGCTGCACCGGGTCAACGCTGCCTCCGGGGTATCGCTTCTCGTGCCTTACGCGGACGTCGGCTACGACCCTTGTTGCCATCCGCGCATCATGGCTGTGAGGAGCGACATGTGGTTCGGACGTGTTGTTGAAGCGGCGGTGCACACGCTGTTCGAGGCCTTGCCAGGGATGACACCGGCTGAGGCGCAGACCGTACAGCCGTCGCTCACCGCACTGGTCCGAGCGTTGCTGAGGGCCGACTCGCTAGATGACGAAGCCCAAGAGGTCGTTAGATCGCACCGAGCGGCGGCCATGAGACAGTATGTCGTTGCAAACCTGCAGGACCAGGGTCTGAGCGTGCAGCGGCTGCAGGCCGTCTTCGGCGCATCTCGGACGACTGTCTATCGCGCCTTCGAGGACGTCGGCGGCGTTGCACGCTTCGTACGTGAGCAGCGCTTGCATGCCATCTATCGCAGACTGTGCACGGCGCCCCCGACATACGGAGTGATCCGGACGGTGGCTGAGGAGTTCGGCTTCTCGGACCAGAGCGTCTTCACCAGAGCGTTCCGCAGTCTGCACGGCGTTCGCCCGAGCGACGTGATCGGCACGCGCTGCCTGTTGAGCGAAGCGTCGTCCTGCGTGCCAGCCGGGCCCTCGCGACTCGGCGTGATCAGCATGGCATCCTTCTGGTCGGCGAACAGTGCGGACCGAACGCGGGGGATGGCGGCCTGATCGCTTCCCCACAGGTATAAAAGCGCTTCGACGTGACCTTGGAGTCGAGGCGAGGCCGTCTTTTGCCCGACTACTGTCACCGCGTCGCGTGACCGGTCCTGGGGCCGTCGGCCAGAGTGCTCGTCCTCCGTGCGGCCCACGCCATCGCTTTGTCGGTCCCTACCTTGGCTGACGTTCTTAGGCCCGTGCTCAAGCGTCGGCATTGATGGTTGAAAATGAACTCTGTCTCCTCCAGGAGCGCGGTCTTCGCCTAGTTCCTGATTTGGAACCGTGATCGCTTGCCCCTCGCCCCTCGCCCCTCGCGTAAGCCGCCGCCTGACGCTCGTTGTCGTTCTCGTCCCTCAAGTCCGGGGCATAGGCCATCACCTTGCCCGGGATCTTGGGGGTAGGTTCCGCTTCGTCATGCAGCCTGGAAAAGATGAGGTCGACCAAAGGTCGGTCATGCACTTACACTGCCCGATCAGCACGCCCAGGGGGCAGGCCATCCAGTGCACGTCCTGAACGGGCACCCCTTCGGCGAGTTCTTGCGGTCTATGGGCGCAATCTGGGAAGTATGTATCATGAATCTCAAAGGGTTGGTAGCGGTCGGTCTATCAATCGGCTTTGCCGCTGGTCTGGCGAGTGCCGAAACCGTGCTGAAGTTGCAGACATCGACGCAGTCATCCTCGTTCGAGTACACATACATTGCTGAGACTTGGGGGCCCCATCTTGAGGCGATGACTGGCGGCGAAATCAGGATCGAGTTCACACCACTCAATTCGATCGTCGACCGCAAGGACACGCCTGAGGCGGTGATGGCCGGCGTCCTGTCCGGAGATCTGACGGCCGTCACGTACTTCGCGGGTCGCAATCCGGCCTTTGCGATTTTGGGCGATCTGGTCGCAGGCTACGACTCCGTTGATCAGGTTCAAACATTCTGCCGTCACGGCGGAGGACGCGATGCCCTGCAGGCGCTCTGGGACGAAGCGCTGCCTGACGCGTTGCACGTTGTAGGATGCGCCGCCGCGGCAAAGGAGGCGCTGGTCGCCAAGGTGCCGATCAACGGCGTTGCCGACTTGCAAGGCGTGAAGATCCGATCTCCCTCGGGTCTCGCCGCAACGGTCTTCAAGATGGCGGGGGCAACGCCGGTGTCGATGTCGCTCTCGGACGTCTTCACCTCTTTGGAAACGGGCGTGATCGATGCGGCTGATGCCTCAGCATACATCAATAATTCGACCTCGGGGTTCCACCAGGTCGCCAAGTACCCGCTCTATCCCGGCATTCACTCGATGGCTGTTCGTCAGTTCACGGTGAACAAAGGCGTTTGGGAGGGCCTGACGCCTGACCAGCAAGAGGTACTCGAGATCTGGTTTTACGCAACCTATGACGACGTACGGCGCCAATTGGATCTGCAGGATCGCGCTCAGGCCGCAAAGGACATGGCTGCAGGCGACATCACGGTGATCGATTGGCCGCAGGAGGAGCGTGATAAATTCCGGGAAATTGCCGTTAGGGCATGGGAAGAGACTGCGGACAGATCGCCCGCCGCTCGCGCAGCGCTGGACCGACACTATTCCTATATGCGCTCGATTGGCTTGCTTCAGTAAAGGCGAGTGCCGATGGACCATAAACCCTTGCTCTTTCAAAGTGTGATCATCCCTACCTTTGTCAGAGCAATGGAGCGGGTGAGTGTCTTTTTAGGTCGAGCATGTGGTATTTTCTACTTAGCGGCAATCTGCTTGTCGATCTACGAGGTCTTCATGCGCTACGCGCTCAACGCACCCACCTCATGGACATCGGAAACCATCTTGGTGCTCGTCGCGACAGCATGGCTTTTCTGTGTTGGCGCCGTCACGCAGCGGCGGCGCCATATCACCGTGACCACCATGGAACTCCTCGTAGGTCCGGCGATTTGGCGCCGTATGCAGAAGGTGGCGATCTTCCTCTCCCTGATCGGCGTTCTCAGCCTGATTATCATGCTCTGGGGGCCGATGATCGCGGTCCTTCAGTCGCCGCAGACGACTGGCAGTGCATTTGATCCACCATCGCCAACCTATATCAAGACCGCGTTTTTCGTAGCAGCCTGCCTCTACTTCCTTCAGCTCTTGGCAAACTTGGCGTCCCCAACGCATAAGCTGATAGAGCCCAAGAACTTAGGCGTCGAGTGATCGGGATTGAGCTCACCACACTTGCCATTGTCGTGGCGCTGTTCACTCTAATGGCCATTGGGGTACCGCTGGGCGCGTCGACCTTGCTGATCTCCGTGACGACGGCTTACCTTGCGTTCGGATCTAACGGTTTTATCCTTGTGACCTCAGCCGTCACAAAGGTGATGGACAAGCACGCGCTGATTGCGGTGCCAGTCTTCGTATTTATGGCTAATATCATGGAGCGTTCAGGCGTTGCGCGTGAACTCTTCAATTCCATGGCGATCCTTGGCGGACAGCTACGCGGCGGTGTTGCTGTCCAAACCTGCATCGTCGCCGTCATTCTCGCTGCGATGTCGGGCGTCGTCGGAGGTGAAATTGCCCTGTTGGGCGTCATCGCGCTGCCACAACTGTTTCGCCTTGGCTATGATCGCAAGCTGTCAATCGGTGTGCTTTGCGCCTCGGGATCCTTGGCCACGCTCATTCCGCCAAGTGTTGTCCTCATCGTTTATGGCGCCGAGGCCAATGTTTCGATCAAAGACCTCTTTACAGCGGGCATTATGCCAGGAATTCTGCTGTCCGTACTCTACGTGATCTATGTATTGATCCAGGTAAGTATCTATCCGGCGAAAGGACCTGTCTTCGATGCTGAGGAGGCACAGATGCCGTTCTTCCAGCGGGTCCGATGCCTTAAGGGCCTGATCCTGCCCCTCTTCCTGATTTTCGGCGTGCTCGGTTCCATATACGGCGGGATCGCGACGGTCACCGAGTCCGCAGCAATTGGGGCGGTCGGTGCGCTGATCGTTGCCGCGGCGCGGCGGGAATTGACGCTAAACGGCATCCGCGAGGCGCTATGGGCAACCACGCTGACGACAGGATCGATACTTTGGTTAATCATAGGTGCCGTGAGCTTGGTTGGCATCTACAATCTTCTGGGCGGTACGCGATTTTTAGGCGGGCTGCTGACGGGGCTTGATGTGGCGCCCATTGTGGTGATCATCATCATGATGGCGATCGTTTTCTTCCTAGGAACCTTCTTGGAGTGGATCGCGATCGTCTTCATTACAGTGCCTGTGTTTACACCCGTCGTCGCACAATTAGGCTATGATCCCGTATGGTTCGGAATCTTGTTTGCGATGAATATCCAGGTCTATATGCTCTCACCTCCTTTTGGACCAGCGTGCTTCTACTTGAAATCGGTCGCGCCAAGTGATGTGACCCTGCAAGAGATTTTCCTTGCAGTCCTACCTTTTAT
>JBCCSW010000073.1:0-13309 GCA_039199465.1 Pseudomonadota bacterium | reverse complement strand
GGAGCGCCCAATGAATGTGTTAAGCACAGCCACCGCTTAGATATCAGTTTCACAGGTTTGAATATAGTAGCCGCCTATGGCCGGAATATTCAAACTGATGATACTACTAATGGCTGGCCATTGCATTATGTACATAAAGTAGTATATCATATCGTGACAAAACTTTAAAGGTCATTATGCTTCCATACAAAATGAGCATTTGCTGTTGACAAACGAGCTCTTTGTAGGACTTTGTAGGAAAACATGGTTTTGAAATGGAAAAAAAATTCTCTTGAAAACTTTCCATTTTTGAACATTAAACATGTTCTCTGGCACGATGAAGTTGTAACAGTTACATGCTGTGGAAATTTAGGTATATATTATAGACAAGGAAGACGCTCCATATTATTGTTTATACAATACACTAATTAGGTATAAATTTCTGTTGCGTTGGAATTTTTTTCCATTTGGATGA
Organism: Pseudomonadota bacterium; assembly: GCA_039199465.1. Lineage (GTDB taxonomy): Bacteria > Pseudomonadota > Alphaproteobacteria > Rhodobacterales > Rhodobacteraceae > Thermohalobaculum. Next base: position 12,855 of record JBCCSW010000073.1, on the reverse strand, counting down.
TTCTTTGGGCGTACATTGCTGCTGTTTTCACACAAACTGGGTGTTGTAAGCGAGCACTGATAGATGTATAGCCACGCCGACGAGGGATATGAGGTTTGTGAACGCTGAAGCAGCGTGTATCTTCACAACTCTACACGAAATCGGCCCGGCTGAGCGCGCATATGGCCGAGCCCTATGTCGAGATCCATCCCGCCGACGCCGAGGCGGCCGGCATCGAGCCCGCGACCCTGGCCCGGGTCGAGAGCCCGCACGGCACCGTGGTGCTGCGCGCGATCGTGACCGACCGAACCCCGCGCGGCAGCCTGTTCGCGCCCATGCATTGGACGGCGATCACCGCCTCTCGCGGCCGGATCGACGCGGTGGTGGGCGCTGCCACCGACCCCCTGTCCGGCCAGCCCGAGAGCAAGGCGCAGCCCGTCCGCATCGCGCCTTTCCGGCCGGCATGGCACGGCTTCGCCCTGTCGCGCCGCGCGCCGCGGCCGGGCACGGCCTATTGGGCACGGGCGCGCGGGCCCGATCACTGGCGGCTGGAGCTCGCGCATGATGGCGTGCCAGAGGACTGGAACAGGTTCGCCCTGGCGCTGTTCGGCCTGGACGACGGGGTGCCGGCGATCAGCATCACGGACAGTGCGCTGCCGGTCGCGCGCCTCGCCTTCACGGCGAACGGTCGCGTGGATGCGCTGCTGCTGACCGCGCCGGGCCCGGTCGAGGCCGCGCGCGGACCGCTTGCCGCCGCCTTCGACGCCGGGGCGGATGCCGTCTCGCTACTGTCGGGCCGCCCCGATGGCGATCGCCCCGACACCGGCCCGATCGTCTGCAGCTGTCACGGCATCGGCGCCAACACGATTGCAGCGGCCGTCGCGGCGGGGGGGCTGACCAGCATCGAGGCGGTCGGCGCCGCGACCGCCGCAGGCACCGCATGCGGCTCGTGCCGCCCCGAGATCGCCGCCCTGATCGCCGCCTGCCGCCCCGACATCGCCGCCGAGTAGGCGCGCAGCGCCGCTCGGCATCGCGGCCACCGCGCGCCGATCAGCCAAGCGCTCCGGCTCGATCCGGCTCGATCCGGCGCGGCTATCATCGGGCGCGATAGCTGACGTCGAACAGCATGTCCTCGGGCATCACTTGGGCGATCTCGTCCAGCCAGCGCGCGATGCCGAGATTGGGGTGGGCGGGCTCGCTCGCCTCCTCCGGCCGGTCATAGGTCATGGTGAAGAACGGTCCCCAGTCCTCGCCGATCGGCGCCGCGGGTGCGGTCATCTTCAGATCCCGCTCGCCGATCACCCGGACATGGACGCGCGACAAGGCGGGGGAGCCGGCCCAGGCCTGCAGCAGGTCGAGCAGGAAGCGCCGCTCGATGCTGCTCATTGTCTGGTCGTGCCCGTAGACGGTCAGGTCGAGCTCGGTGACCGCCGCGGCATCGGGCGTCTCGCCGGGCAGCTTCAGGTCGTTCAGCCCGATCGCATGGACCCGGCGGCGATAGGCCGTCGGCGCCTCCGCCCCATCGGCCTTCATCGCGACGATCAGCGCCGTGAGATCGAGCCCGTGCTCGTGCGCCGCCAAAGCGTCGAAGGCCACCATGTTGTCATGCAGGCGCTTGCGGTTGTTCCGGCGCGCCCGGGTCTCGACGCCGCGCCAGCCCGAGAGCGCGCGTTCGATCATCCAACGGCAATGCTCGGTGCGGGCGACGGCACGCAGGGCCTGATCCTCGATCCCGTTCTGAAAGGGGCCCTGCAGGGCGGCGTGGATCGGATCGTCGCGCGTGATCCGGGGCAGCATGCCCTCGCCGCGACCGCGCCAGTCAAAGCCCAACGCCTGCAGCTTCTGGACGAGATGGCGTGCCGCGGTGCGGTTGCCGCGCCGCGCGTTCTCGGGCAGGGCGTTCCAGTGCATTGTGAAGGCGTGCGGGTCCTCGCCGAAGAAGCGCTTTCGCTTGTCGTCCAGATAATGCGCGTGGATGGCTTGGGCGCGGGTCTCGATCTCCTCGCGCAGCTTTCGGCCCCGGTGGATCGTCGTCCACACGTCGCCGAAGGTCGTGGTCAGCCGCCCGGCCTGCCGCTCGCCCATGTGCATGCCGGTACGCTCCCCGCTCGTCACGATGGGCAGCCGATCCCAGACGCGGGCATAGATCGGCACCGGCCGCCGGGCGAGGCGCATCATCGCCCGCTCCAGCAGGAAGGCGGCGGTCGAGTTGGTCTCGTCCTCGGGGCAGGTGAAGACCCAGGCGGTCGGCGGATGGGCCGCGCGCTCCAGACCCTCGCCGCAGTCCGTCTTCTCGGCAGCAACGTCGAGCGCGGTGCCGTGCTCGAAGCGGATTTCGGGCTGCGCCTCGTCCGGCAGGCTTCTGTCGAACAGCCGCGGATAGAAGGTCTCGAAACGCTGCTTTGCCGCCTCTTTGTCACGGTCGATCAGCGTGATGATCGGCGGCCGGTCCGGATCGATCACGTTCAGCAGCGTCTCGACCAGCACCGCCTCGCCCAGATCGCCAAGGCCGACGATCGCCACATGGACGCGCTGATCGCCGAGATCACGCGCCCGTTCGGCAAAGCGCGCGCGCTGGACCAGCTGCAACGCCGCTTCGCCGAAGCTGCTGAAGGCGCGATAGCCGCCCGTGGCCATCGCCGTGTGATCCAGGCTGTCGTTCATCGCCAGCATCCGGCCGTAGGAGCCGATATGCACCCGCACGATGACGTTGCCCATCGCATCGCAGCCATAGCCGCGCATCGTGCCGTCGCCGCTGCATGCCGAGGTCTCGCGCAGCTTCCCCTCGCAGACATCGGCCGCCAGCGACGCACTCTCGAGATTGGTCGCGTCGTCCCCGCAGGCGACATAGACCCGCTCGGCCTTGTGCAGCGCGGCCCGGCGCAGCGTCGCGCGATCGCTGAGATCGCCGGCGACCAGCAGCACGCCGTGGTCCCGGGCGAAGGCGCGGTCGCCGGCCGTCACGTCGCGGGCGACGGCGGTGATCGCATAGTCGTCCTCATCCAACCGCCGGGCATAGGCGCGGTTGATCGGCCCGAAGCCCAGCAGCACGCAGCGTTTCTTGGCGAAGTTGCGCTGCAGGAACAGCCCCGCCCGTTCGTTGGCGTCTCGACTGAGCGCGGTCAGCACCGTGATGACGAGCATCAGAGGCGCCAGGAACCGCGCCGCCTGCACCAGCAGGTTCATCTCCCACGGCGTGTCTGGCGGCTCGAAGGCGATGGCAAAGAGCTGCAGCGCCCGATAGACGCTGTCGATGATCTGCGGTTCCGCTCGACCCTGCTCGAAGCCGAGCGTCCCGAGGCCAAGGATCAGGAAGAAGGCGGCGATGCTCAATCGGTTCAGCGTAGTCTCGCGGCGGAGCGTCCTGACGTACCGCTTCACCACCGTCCAATCCCCTCGGCGCAACGGCGCGTCGTTCGGGCCTTGGCGCGACTGCCCTGATGGCCGATGACCCCCAGACGATGCATCGCATCGCGGGGCGGCTGCGTCGTCTGGCGGCCGGCGCGTCGCCGCTGCGCGTCGCGATCGCGGGGCACCGCTGGAACCAACTGGATCGGATCGACGGAGAGCGCCTCGCAGCCCTGCTGCCGCGGCTGTTCGCCTTGCTGGACCGGGCCGCGCGACGGCGGGGCGTGCTGATCTGCGGCATGGCAGAGGGCGTCGATCTGATCGCCGCCACGGCCTGCCCGCACCAATGGCGGCTCGCGCCGGTCCTGGCCCTGCCGCCGGAGGCCTGGCGCAGGCATCTCGCTGCGCTGCACGCCCCGTCGGTCGCGCTGTTCGACCGCGCGATGCGCGACGCGCACAGCGAGGCGCCCGTCGTCGTCTCTCGCGACATGCCGGACTTCGACGCGGTCGCCGCGCGGATCCTGGCTGATGCCGATCTGCTGATCGCCGTTTGGAACGGTGCGCCTGGCCTGCCCGGCGGCACGGCGTCGGTCGTCGATGCCGCCGACATGGCCGGCATCCCGGTCCTTGTCGTGCCGGTGCCAATGATCGGTAGGTGCAGGCTTATCGGCGAAAACGCGCCGTGAACGCATGAAACAGCCCCAACTCTCACACAGCACCTGCGTCCGCGCGGCGCCTTCGTCCCTATCCTAGGCTGGCGCGACCGCGCCGTGAACACCGGATGCGTCGGCCGGTCCCATGCCCGATCGCAGTCGGTTGCCATCCATCGAGCAACCGCGATGCTCCGAATCGCTGGCGGTGGACACGGCGCTCTCCGCAGAATTGGTAAACGGCGCCTTTGCGGCTTAAACTCCGTCTTTTAATGAAATTAGCCAAATAGTAGTCCCGATCTGGGAAATCCAACGCTGAGCTGATTCCACAATGTCTGACCTGTCCCAGGCTAGGTCTAAAGCTGAGCAAGGAGAACTCCAGATTGACTTCCAGCGGTCGAAAGTCGCCTCATTGTGGCGGGTGGATGTTGTTTGCTGAGTGAAGTCATGGGTGTGTCCTCGACTGTCGAAGGCCGGTTTGATCCGGACGAAACTGCGCTGTTCCCGGTTCAGGCCGCGATGCGTTTTGGAACGGCACGCTGGGTGAAGCGCGCACCCGCGGGCGGCCGCCTCGGCCGCTTCGTGGTGCAGGAAGAGCGTGGCGCGATCACCTTACTGATGGTGATCCTCTTTATTCTGATGATCCTCGCGACCGGCACCGCGCTGGACTTCGCCGAGCACGAGACCGAGCGCGCCGATCTGCAATCGGCCGTGGATCGCGGCGTGCTGGCAGCGACCTCGATGCGCCAGACTCTGCCGAACGATGTCGACGGCGACGAGGGCGCGATCGAGGATCTCGTGCGGAAATACGTCTCGACGCGGTCGCTGTCGAACAAGGCGGTCGATGTGAGGATCGACGAGACCTTCACATCGACCTCGCGCGAGATCGACGTCGCCGCCACCTACGCGATGAACACCCGGTTCCTCAACATGATCGGCCGGCCGACGCTCGACATCGCGGTGCGCACCAGCGCCGTCGAGAAGAACGAGCAGGTCGAGATCTCGGTCGTTTTCGACACGTCGGGGTCGATGAAGCGCAACGGCCTGACCGGGGACGACGATCCGAACAAGCTCGACAACTTCAAGGTCGCTGCCGGCAAGTTCGTCGATCAGATGCTGACGGGCAACGACGAGAAGCAGACCTCGATGAGCCTGGTTCAGTACGACTGGCATGTGAACCCCGGGCCCTGGATGTATGAGCGGATCGTGGGCACGGCCCCGGCCGTCGGTGAGCAGGGCTCGTGCTACGATATCCTGATCAGCGATCTGACCAACTTCCCGGGCCAGGTGCCGGGCTACAACGTGCCCGGCGCGCGCAAGCAGATCATCGATGCGCGCAACGTGAACAAACACGACTTCGAGCCGCGCACGATCATCGAGCCGGTGACCTGGAAGAACAACGATATTGAGGACATCTGCGCGCCGAACAGTGCCGCGACGCGGTACTTCGAGCACGACGCCACCAGCCTGATGACGACGATCGGCGTGAAGAAGGATGCAAACGGCGATGTCGTCATCGATCCGAACGTCACCGGGATCGAGGCCGATGGCAGCACGACGACCTATTTCGGCCTGCAATGGGCGCTGGCTCTCCTGAACCCGGCGACGCAGCCGCTGATCGCCGAGATGACCGATCCCGCGGTCGGCATGGTCGACCAAGCCTTCGCGAACCGTCCGGCGGCGTTCGTGACCGGCAAGACGCGCAAATACGTCGTGCTCTTGACGGACGGGATGATGAACATCCAGGCCGATTTCTACTCTCCGGCCGCGGCGACCGAGCCGACGGGCGTCCCGTCGCAGAACCAGGTCGAGACGGCGTTCAAGGGCCTCTGCGACTGGGCGAAGCATCCGACGCGTGACATCACCATCTTCACGGTGTCCTACGACACGACGGCACAGGCCGAGTCGCTCATGAATTACTGCGCCTCGCCGGGCCTGGCGTTCCGTGCCGATAAGGGCAACATCGACAAGGTCTTCGACCAGATCGCCGACACGATCGAGCGCCTGCGCCTGGTGCTCTGATGGAGCGCATCCGGCAACGGCAATCCGGCCAGGGCGGCATGCTGCGCCGCTTCCGCCGGGACGAAGGCGGCAACGCGACGGTCGAATTCGTCTTCGTCATCATCCCGCTGCTGACGGTCTTCCTCAGCATCGTCGAGCTCGGCTTCTTCATGACCCGCTCGGTGATGCTTAGCCGGGGCGTCGACATGGCCGTGCGCGAGGTCCGGATCGGCAACATGCCGCTCGGCTCGGAGATCGCGCCTGATGGCACCGTGCTGATCGGCAAGCCGCTGAAGGAGGAGATCTGCGGCAACGCCTTCTTCCTGCCCGACTGCGTGAACGCGCTGCAGATCGAGATGCGGCCGCTCGGCGCCATCGCCAGCTTCGGTGCCGGGCAAGGCGACTGCGTCGACCGTACCCAAGGTGTGAACCCAGTCACGACCTACGACCAGGGCGGGCGGAGCGAGATCATGTATATCCGCGTCTGCCTGGTGGTCGATCCGCTGTTCCCGGGCGTCGCCTTCTTCTCGCAATTGCCGGCCGAGGTCGGGGGCGGCTACGCCATCCTGTCCGAGACAGCCTTCATGAACGAGCCGGCGTGATGGGTGCGGGGATGACAAAGCGCTCGGCGCCGCAGGCCGGTTTTCTGTCGAACCTGCGCGGCGCGATCACGATGGAATTCGCGATCTGGTTTCCCGTGCTGCTGCTCTGGCTGGTAGCGAGCGCGGTGATCTACGACGCCTATCGGGTGCGTGATGCGGCGATCAAGACGAGCTACACGATCTCGGACATCCTCTCGCGGCTGACGACCTTGCAGGACACTCTGGTCGACGGCGCCGATCTCGGCGACCTGGTCGAGCTGCATCGCAAGATGCTGCCGCGCGGCGGCGATCGCCAGGCGCTCAGGATCAGCTCGATCCAATGCGTCAGGGTCGATGGCTGCTTTACCGACAGCACGACCTATGTGCCGCAGATCAACGATTTTGTGGTGAACTGGTCGGTCGTGCCGCGGCAGGCCGAGTGGCCGGTGGACTATACCTCTCCCGTGGCGCTGGAGACCGGCGCCGCCGCAGGTACGACAAAGGCGATCCCGCTCGGCATCCTGCCGCCGATGGATGAGCTCGATGTGGTGCTGATCGTCGATCTCTGGGTGCCGTTCACGCCGTTCACCACCTTCGCCGGCTTCTCGGCGACGACCTGGGAGTACCGCGTGCCGGTCCGCCCACGCTTCGTGCCGCAGATCGCGCTCTCGACCAGCGAGACAATGGTCTTCGTCAATCCGTGATCCGGCCCCCGGTCTGGTGGTCCCCGGTCTGACCCTGACACGACCCGCGATCACGCGCTACTGCGCGCCGGTCGAGACGCCGGTCGAGACGCCGGTCGAGACGCCGGTCGAGACGCCGGGCGAGACGCCGGGCGAGACGCTGGGCGAGACGCTGGGCGACCGAGTGCCGGTCGGCTACCAGCAGCGCGTCAGCGACGTTTGCAGCAGGCCATAGCCGAAGATCGGGTCGCGCCCCGGCGGACCCAGATCGCGCGTCTGCTCGGCCAGCAGCCGGCGCGCAGCGATCGGATCGCCCGCCGTTTCAGCCCGGGCCCGAAGCAACGCCGCCGCCACATAGGGCACCGCGAAGCTCGAGCCCGACCAGGCCTGCCGACCGGCCGCACCGCCGGCCGAGACGACGCCGACGCCGGGTGCCGCGATCTCCAGATAGCTGCCCCGGTTCCCGGCGCGGTAGGGCCGCAGCCGTGCATCCACCGCCGAGACCGCGATGACCTGCGGATAGGCGGCCGGATAGGCAGCGGCGCCGTCTGGCCCGCGATTGCCGCCGGCCGCCACGAGATTGGCGCGCGCCGCGCTGGCCCTGACGGCGCGGGCCAGCACGGCATTGTCGGCGCCCTCGATGCTCATGGCGATGACGCGCGCACCCGCGCCGATCGCCCAGTCCAGCCCGCGCACAACGGCGAAGGCATCGGCGCGGAGCGCGTCGCCCTCTGCCCGGAAGACGCCCGCGGCAAGCAACTGCGCCCCGGGCGCGAGCGGCGCGGCGCCCGGCGCCCGCTCGCCCACCAGCATCGCCGCGATCGCGGTGCCGTGACCGTTCTCCTCGGCCTCGGCGCCGTCGGGCAGGAAGCTGCGCGCGGTGATCGCCGCGTCGCGGAGTGTCGGATGGGACTGGTCGATGCCCGTATCGATCATCGCAAGGGGCGCGCCGCGCCGACAGGTGCCGCCAGGCAGGGCCGGCATCCCGACAACCGCGCTGCCCCAGCAGTCGTCGCAGCGTTCGCCCGAGATGCCGTAGAGATCATGCGGCTCGAAGACCCCGTTCGGCACGATCCGACGGGCGAGGCGCGCCGCCTGCTCCGCCTCCAGCCGCGGTGGCGTGCGCAGGCGCAGGATGGTGAAGCCGAGCGCGCCGAGGCCGACCTCCTCGATGACGCGGAAGCCAGCCGCGGCCAGGCGCTGTCGATCGCCGGCATCCAGGTCGGGATCGCCCAGCGCCACGATCTCATCATCGATCAGTTCGTCGCGTTCGGCATCGAAGAGGCGCCCGAAGAACGCACTCAGACCCTCGTCTTCCTCGTCGTCTTCGCCGTCGTCATCGTCGTCGTCATCGTCGTCGTCATCGTCGTCGTCGTCATCTCCGTCGTCGTCGTCGCCATCACCGTCGTCGTCCCTATCATCGTCCCTGTCGTCGTCGTCCCCGCCGTCGTCCCCGCCGTCGTCCCCGCCGTCGTCCCCGCCGTCGTCCCCGCCGTCGTCCCCGTCGTCGCCCCTGTCGTCGTCATCGTCGTCATCATGGTCGCTGGCGATGGCTATGCCCACGACAGGCAGCGCGCCGATCGACGGGACCGGCGGCGGGAGGGCCAGCGCGACAACGATCAGCATGATGGCGACGACGCGCATTCGGTGCCTTTCAACATGGCGTAACGACGATCTGGCCTTACAACGCCAGCCGGCGGCAGTTTCTTCCGACGATACGGGAATAAACACGGCGGTATCTCGTTTTGGTGTTCAGGGCTTGGAGTTCGGAGCGGTCATGAGCGCTACGATCAGGGACGAGATCGCAGCGCTAGTGCCGCGGCTCCGCCGTTTCGCGCACGCCCTTTGCGCCAATCGGGACGAAGGAGACGATGTCGTGCAAACCGCGTGCGTGAAGGCCCTGACACGACTTGACCAGTTCACGCCCGGAACGCGGCTGGACAGCTGGATGTTCCGGATCGTCCAGACGACCTTCCTGGATCAGCGTCGTCAGCGCATCCGTAGCCGCACCGTCGCGATGGAGCAGGAGGCGAGCGCCTTCTCGGATGGCGGGACGGGCGTGCGACAGGCCGAAAGTCGCGCCGTGCTCGACCAGGTGCGCGGCGCCATCGCAGGCCTGCCGCATGACCAGCGCGCCGTGATCACCCTGGTCGCCGTCGAGGGGCTGTCCTATCGCGAGACCGCCGCCATCCTGGATCTGCCCATCGGCACGGTGATGAGCCGGCTGTCGCGCGCGCGCAAGCGCCTCTTGACTCTGGTCGGAGAGATCGAGGCATGAGCGCGCCGCGCGAATGGAATGAGGCGCAGATCGCCGCCTATATCGACGGCGCAATCGACGACCCCAATGAGCGCGCGCGCCTCGCCCAGGTGATTGCCGCCGATGACGCTGCCGCGGCCTTTGCACGCAAGGTCGAACGCTCGAACCGGCTGCTGCGCCAAGCCCTGGACGGGCCGATGGCCGAGCCGGTGCCCGAGGCCATCGCCGATGTCTTTCGGGCGAATGGCGGGCAGGTGGGGTCGGCGGCGCTGCGTGGCGGCCGCGTGGGGGAGAGCGGCAGGCCTGGTGCCGGGCGTCGGCGCGGGAGATCCGGACGCGGGCGAGGCGCGACGCGTCGTGTGGTACTGCCGGCGGCGATCGCCGCCAGCGTCGTGCTCGGTGTCGGGGTGGGCGCCCTGCTGCAGCGCGGGTCGCTGACGGTCGAGCCCGGCCCGGCGCCCTTGGTCAGCCTGGGTGCGGTCGATGGCGGCACCCCCGTCGACGTCGCGCTCGAGACCGTCGCGAGCGGCAGCGTGACGGAGAGCGGGATCCGCCCGCTGCTGAGCTTCCGCGCCGGCGACGGCAGCCCCTGCCGCGAATTCGAGGTAGTCGGCTCCCCGCCGGCAGAGCTGGAGATCGGTATCGCCTGCCGGGAGCCCGAGGGGGGCTGGGACGTGAAGATCCTGGTCGCCGCCCCGCCGGCCGAGCCCTTGTCAGACGATGCCATGGTCCCGGCCGCCGGACCGGCCGCCGACGCGCTGGACGCCGTTCTGGACGCCCTTGGCGCCGGTCCCACGCTGAGCGCGGCGGAGGAGGCGGCGCTGCTGACCGCCGGCTGGGTCGAGGCGAACTGATCCCGGACAAGCGCCTGACGCTGCTGGGCCAAGACTGCGCGCCCGACCGATCCCAGACGCCTTGGTGAGCGGCCCATGACCGCGTCTCTCGGTCGATCGCAACGCGGCTCCAGTCAGCACCTCTGCGATCGCGAGCCTATGCCGCCATGACAGTACGGCCGTCGCGGGGATGGGACCGCGCCGGCGGAATAACCCGGCAGGGCCGGCCGTTGTACGGGTCCAGGTCGCAACCCGCCGCACTGCACGCGGCCGACCGCAGACCGCAGAGGCAACGGGAACACCAACCATGGCAACGACCTCCATGACCGCAAGCGTGATGCGCAGCCCCTCCTTCGTGTTCTGGCCCGCCCAAGGTCCCGCGAGCGTGGGCGCCTGGATCGCGCTGCCGGACCGGATGCAGCCGGGGGCGGACCCCTTCGTCGTCGTGCACGGCATCAAGCGCAGCGCGCGCAGTGCCGCCGAGGGCTTTGCCGAGCAGGCGCTGGCTCAGGGCCGCCCGGTCATCGCGCCGGAGTTTACCGAGGCGTGCTGGCCGCTCTACCAGCAGGTCGTACGCCAGGGTCGCGCCGATCTGGCCCTGCTCGGCCTGATGCAGGGGTGCCGCGCGGCAGGCATTTGGCAGAGCGCGCGGTTCGACCTCTGCGGCTATTCCGGGGGGGCGCAGTTCGCGCATCGCTTCGCGATGCTCTATCCGCACCTGATCGGTCATCTGACGCTGATATCGGCCGGTTGGTACACCTTCCCCGACATGGCGCCGTTTCCCTATGGCCTGGGGCAGCAGCGGCGCGGGCGTCGCGCGAAAGGTCCGTCGGAGCGCGAAAAGCCCTGTTGGGGACCGCGCCTGGCCGCGGGGATCGGGGCCTTCCTGGACCTGCCGATCGATGTCGCCGTCGGCGGGCGCGACGTGGTGGCAGATGCCCATTTGCGTCGCGGAGTGCGGCTCGACCGCCAGCAGGGCATCACGCGGCTGCAGCGCGCGCGGTCCTGGGTCGCGGCGCTCGGGGCTGTTGCCGCCGATCTCCGACGGCCCCCACCGCGCATCCGCCTGACGATTGTCGAGGCTGCTGATCACGACCTCAACGCATGCCTCGACGGGGGAACGCTGGCAGCGCTGGCCGTGGGTCCGGGCCCAGGTGCGAGTCCGGGCCAAGGTGCGGGTCCGGGTCTTGGGCCGGGGCAGGGCGCGGCGAGCGGGATCGCCAGCGTTCGCCGCCGCCAGCAGGCGACCGCAACGCTTGGCGCAGCAGGGATCGTCAGGCCGGGCACGGCGCCGATGGCCGTGGTGCCGGAATGAGCGGGGCGCATCGCATGGAACGGATGCTGAGCCTGCCGGGGCCGCTCGCCGCCTCGGTGAAATGGTCCTTCGTCACGCGCCGCGTCGACCGCAGCGCCGTCGCCGGGATCGATCCGGCGATCCGCGGCGCCCGGCCGGGCGACCTGGTGCTGTCGCGGGTCGTCCGCATCGGCGCGCATAAGCGGGTGCAACTCGCCTCGGGCCGCCCCTCCACCCTGTACGACGGCGATCATCTCGTCCTCGCCTGCGGCGCGCGCTATGCGCCCGATCAGTTCGAGGGGCGGGCGCGTCTCTCGGCGGACGGTGCCGATATGCTGGCGGGCGGTGGTATCGTCGGACGGATGCAGCGCCGGCACGCCCGGATTTCGGCGCCGACCCGGGTGATACCGCTCGGCATGCTTTGCGACCGGGCGGGTGCGCGGCTCAACCTGGCGCGCTATGCGCTGCCCCCTGCGCCTGCCGCCGAACGGAGGAGGGCAAGCGGTATGCCCGTGATCGCGGCCGTCGGTGCCTCGATGAACGCGGGCAAGACGACGGCCGTCGCCTGCCTCGCCAATGGCCTGGCGCGGGCCGGCTACAGGGTCGCCGCGCTCAAGATCACCGGCACCGGGGCCTTCGGCGACGTCAACGCCTATGCCGATGCCGGCGCCGCGCTTGTGCTGGATTTCGTCGATGCCGGCATGGCATCGACCTATCGCGAGCCGCTTGACCGGATCGAAGCGGGCATGGGGACGCTGCTCGCCGCGGCTGGGGCGGCCGGTGCCGATGTCGTGCTGGTCGAGTTTGCCGACGGCGTCTTCCAGGCCGAGACCGCCGGCCTGCTCGGCCGGCCTGCTATGCGCGACAGGATCGATGCGCTGATCTATGCGGCGCCGGATGCGGGGTCGGTCGTCGGCGGGCTGTCGGTGCTCCGCGCGCTCGGCATCGAACCCGCGGCGGTAACCGGCCGGGTGACGGCGTCGCCCCTGGCGATCCGCGAAGCCGGAGCGGCAGGTGGCGTCGCGCTCACGCCGACGGGCGACCTGACCGATCCCGCCGTCGCTACCGCGCTCCTCGCGCAGGCGTCGGCGGGGTCGTCGGCGCGGGCGTCAGCGGTGTCGTCGGCGGGGTCGTCGCCGGAGGCCGGAGCAGGGCGCGAGCTGCCGGACACCGCCGCGAAGGCAAAGCGCGGCGGGATCGCCGCGTGACGGCGCTGCCCCCTCCGGCGG
>JBCCSW010000072.1:0-13311 GCA_039199465.1 Pseudomonadota bacterium | reverse complement strand
GCGGTCTGCCGTCACGGGCAAAGGCTTGCACCCGCTCGCACGATCGCGTTGACGGGACCCTGCCCCTTTGCTGCGTCGGCGACGCGACGATTGAGGATATGGCCGTGGGCCGCGGCCTCCGACGCGCAATCGGCACGACGGCGCGACCGGGGCTCCGGCTCGGCCTTCAGCGCCTCGATCGCCACCTGGGCTGGCGTTCGCGGTGCGGCGTCGCTGGCCTCTGCCGCCGCTGCCGTGCCGACCGCAGCGGCGACCAGCGCGAAAATGAGGATCGTCTGTCTCGACGCGGTCATCGCCATCCTTCTCTGTCCGCTGCCTGGCACCCTTACTGGCCGAGCCTGAGCGACAAGGGCAATGGTAACTTGGGGATCGACGCCGGCGTACTGGCGGGCGCTGGACATGCCAAAGGATCGAGATCTGGTCCGCGCGCACTCTCCGATAGGCGTCGCCCGGCGTCGCTGCGAAGGATCGAACCGATGAAGCTGGCAGGCATCGCCCCGATTGTCGCCGTGGCAGACCCCGACGCTGCAGCCGAGTGGCTGATCGCGCGGCTAGGCTTCGAGCAACGCTCGGCCGACGACGGCAACACCTATCGCCTCGTCGCGCGGGACGGGGCGGCGCTCGTCCTCGTCGGCCCGGGCGATCGCGAGAGCCTTGCGGCCACCGCGAAGCACAGCTCGGCCTATGTGTGGGTCGAGGATCTCGACGCTTTCTGGGCCGAGATCGCGCCGCGCCTCGCCGACTTGCCCGAGGGCAGCGTTCGGGCACCCTTCCAACAGCCCTATGGCATGCGGGAGTGCCACGTGAAGGGCCCCGACGGGGTGCTGCTGATGTTTGGCGAGGACGCGACCGAGTGACGACGCAGCGGCTGACCCAGGGGGCCGCGCCCTAGAGGTGGCGTATGTTGAACGGCGCGGGCTGAGGGGCGGTTTAGGGCAGGCTAATCATCGGCGCCACTGCCGGCCGCAGTGGCGACCGGTACAGGCCCTCCACCGCGGGCGCACTTTGTCGTGCTGCTTGGCTCTCACCGGCCCGGTGTCGTAACTCGATCGGGTCTTGGTGAGGCTGGCCCGGCCCCTCAGGCCGCTCACCGCAAGGGCGGGCCGGATCGGCCAAGACGCTGCGACGCCTCGCCGACAGGGGCGCGGCACGCCGACCGACGGGAGACATCATGCGACGCTTCGACGAAATCATGCAGATGGCGGCGGGCCATCACGGCGGCGTCGAGGCGGTCGAGGCGATGCTGCCCAGCGCCAGCAGTGCCGCGGCGCTGGCCGCGATCCCCGACGATCGCTGGCTATCCACCTTGTCGCGCTGCGTGTTCTCGGCCGGCTTCAACTGGCGGGTGGTCGAGGACAAATGGCCGGGCTTCGAGGACGCGTTCCACGGCTTCGAGCCAGGCCGCTGCCGGCTGATGGACGATGAGGCGCTTGAAAAGGCCGCCAAGGCCGGCGGGATCGGGCACATGGCGAAGGCGCGCACGATCCGCGACAACGCAGAGTTCTTCATCGCGCTGGCCGAGGAGGCCGGCAGCGCCGCCGCCTGGTTCGCAGCCCGCCCGCCCGAACGCTTTGTCGAGACGCTGGAGATCCTGAAAAAGCGCGGCGGCCGCCTTGGCGGGACGACGCCGCAATACTTCCTGCGCATGATGGGGGCGGACGGCTTCCTCACCAGCACCGACGTGATCGCGGCGCTGAAGCGTGAGGGCGTGATCGAGGGCCCACCAACCTCGCGCAAGGCGCTGGCGGCGGTGCAGGCGGCGTTCAATGCCTGGAAGCTCGAAAGCGGGCGTCCGCTGATGGCGATCAGCCGCGCCCTGGCGCTGTCTATCGGTTGATCCGGCGTTCCAGAGACGCCGGCAGACAGCCAGCGACCAACACTGCCGGCACGAGACCGGCATTTCAGAGCGCACGAGAGCGTCTTCCCGGACCGGGCCCATTGGTTTCAAGGCAGAACCGAAAACGGTGCCTTTGCGCTCGACAGCTTGGTGAGGAGCCAACAGATTGTGGCGGGGGGTGGAAGTTTTACACCCAAGCTCGTCACGGAGTTAAATTCATGACGACGGTTCTGGCAGAGAGAGAACGGCCGACGGCGCATCGGGTGCGGCATGCGCCGGCGCTTACGGCGATCGCGCCGATCGTGCCGGTACAGAACGTCGCCGTGTCGCTGCGCTTCTATGTGAACCGGCTGGGCTTCGAGACGCTGCAGCGAAATCCGAACGGCTCGGCCGCGCTGATCGCCCGCGGCTCGGTGCGCTTGATGTTGATCCGGGTGCCGCATCAACGCGCTCTCGAGGCGACGCGCGAGCACCTCTCGGCCTATATCTGGACGACCGATGTCGAGGCGCTCTACCGGCAGCTTGCTCCCATGCTCGACGGGTTGCCGGCGCATCGGGTGCGGCCGCCCTTCCGCCAACCCTATGGCACGCTGGAGTTCCACGTGAAGGATCCCGACGGCTTCCTGCTGTTCTTCGCCGAGGATCCGTCACAGCACGTCGCCCCGGACGACAACGATCCAAGCGACACGGCCACCTATGCCCACTGAGAGACGCAAAGGTCGGGCCACACGCCTGATCGGCGCGGCGCTCCTGGGCCTTGCCCTCGCACCCGGCACCGCCCTTGCCAGCGCCTGCCAAAGCTTCGTGCGCTCGCTGCCTGACACCCGTGTGGCGGTGGTCGAGTTGCCCGTGGCGGCCGGCGACTATCTGTCAGGCGAGCTGTTCGCCTCGGCCAGCGAAGAGATCGAGATCACCTTCATCGGTCATTCGACCTATCGCATCACCAGCCCTGCGGGCGTCGTCGCCGCGACCGACTACAACGGCCGCCACGGCCAGGGCGGCCTGCCCGATATCGTGACGATGAACAACGCGCACGAGACGCATTTCACCGACTTCCCGGACCCTGGGATCGATCACGTGTTGCGGGGCTGGAACCCGACGGGCGACGGTCCGGCGGCCCATCTGCTTGAGGTCGAGGACTTGGTCGTGCGCAACGTCACGACCGATATCCGCTCAAGCTTCACCGGAAGCGCGACCGACGGTAACTCGATCTTCGTTTTCGAGATCGGGGAGATCTGTATCGGCCATCTCGGCCACCTGCACCACACGCTCTCGGACGCGCATTACAACCAACTCGGGCGGATCGACGTGCTGATGGCGCCGGTCGACGGCACCTGGACGCTAAGCCTGGACGACATGATCAGCGTCGCAAAGCGCCTGAAGTCGCGCATCGTGCTGCCGATGCACGCCTTCGGAGCGGGGTCTCTGCGCTATTTCCTCGATGGCATGCGCGACGAGTTCGCCGTCCAGATCCGCGACGAGCGCACGATGCGCCTGGCGCAGGGCGGCCTGCCCGATACGCCCACGGTGATCGTGCTGGGCGCGAGCCGGCTGCGCGGCTTCGACTGAACGCCCGTCCGCGCCGTTGCAATCCGTCACTGGTTTGCGAGACGGACCACAGGGTGTATATGCCCTCGACTGTCGGCAGTGGCGCCGACGACATCCCGCTGGCCCCGAGGGGCCGCAGCCTTGGAGAGTGAGCGATAGCCAGACGACCGCACAACGCCCCGCCGACCCGCGAGACCGGACCGCGCGTGAACCGCCAGATCCGGGTGCCGCAGATCCGATTGATCGACGAAAACGGCGACAATGTCGGCGTGGTCCGCCCCGAGGAGGGCGTCAGCATGGCCGAGGAGGTCGGCCTCGACCTGGTCGAGATCTCGCCCAATGCCTCGCCACCGGTCTGCAAGATCATGGACTTCGGCAAGTTCAAGTACGAGACGCAGAAGAAGGCGGCCGAAGCGAAGAAGAAACAGCGCGTCATCGAGATCAAGGAGGTCAAGTTCCGACCCGAGATCGACACGCATGATTACGACGTGAAAATGCGCGCCGTGTTCAAATTTCTGAACGAGGGCGACAAGGTCAAGGTGACGCTCCGCTTCCGGGGCCGCGAGATGGCGCATCAGGATCGCGGGCGCGACCTGCTGAGCCGAGTGGCCAGCGATATCGAGACGATCGGCAAGATCGAATCGATGCCGAAGTTGGAGGGCCGCCAGATGATCATGGTCATCGCACCCCAGCGGAACCCGCAGGTCGTACAGCGGGCCGCCGCGTCGTCCGGAGAGGCGGCACGGGAAGCCTGAGATGGCGGGGCGCCCGCCCGACAATGGCCAACGCCCCGAAACCCACCAGGGCAGCGATACCGAGCAGCGTGGCGGGCCGGCCCAGACCAAGGCCCAGACCAACGCCCAGGCCATGGCCCAGACCATCATGACGGCGGCCGAGACCGTGGCGCAGGGTGATGACGGCCGGCTCTGCAGCCCCTCGGCCACGCGCAACGCTGGTGCCATCGGCGAGGCGCTGTTTCGCCTGCTCGCCGGACGGACAGGCACGCTGATCGAGATCGGCTCGGGCACGGGTCAACATGCTGCCAGCATCGCGCCGGGCTTGCCCTCGATCTGCTGGCTGCCGACCGAGTATCGGGAAGCGCAACTCGCCTCGATCGTCGCTTGGTGTGCACAGGCCGGGGCGTCGAATGTGCGTCAGCCCCGCCGGCTGGACGCCGCCGCCGACTGGGCGAGCGACTTGGCGGTGGACGGCACGCTGGCCGCCATGTCGCCGATCGCGGCGGTCTTCGCCTCGAACGTGATCCACATCGCCCCCTGGCGCGTGGCCGAAGGGCTGATCACCGGCGCGGGTAAGGTCCTCGCCGCGGGTGGCATGCTCTTGCTGTACGGCCCCTATCGCGAGGGCGGGCGCCACACGGGCGAGGGCAACGCCCGCTTTGACGCGACGCTCAAGGCGCGCGATCCCGACTGGGGCGTCCGCGATCTTGAGGCAGTGGCCAACCTCGCCCGGACCGCGGGCTTCGGCGCGCCCGCCATCACCCGGATGCCGGCCAACAACCTGCTGCTGGCCTTCACTCGGCTCTGACGACCCCGCCCCGGCAAGCGCCCCTCGGCGTGCGGTGGTCTACTTCACGGTCACCGTGATCGGCTCGGACATCACCGGCGGCTCGTGCGGGACGTGGTTGTGATCGCCCAAGACCAGCTGCAGCGTATGGGTGCCGGCCGGTAGCTCCATCATCGTCTCGGTCTGGCCGCCGCCGTAGTGGATCAGGTCGTCATCGGCGACCATTGGCTCGTCGAATTCGCTGCCGCTGAGCGCTTTGTTGATCAGCAGGTGGTGGTGGCCGGTACCTTCCTGTTCGACGCCCGCGGGCGCGATGCCCATGCCTTTGAGGCCGAAGAGCATGGTGACCGGCGAGGTCACCGTGTCACCGTCGCGTAGGTTGATGATGTAGACGCTGGCCCCGTCGACCGAGGGTGTGTCGCCGGCGAGGGCTGGCGTGCCCGGCATCGACGTGGCGAGCAGAAGCACCAGGGCTGGCGCAGCGGCGCTGGCGGCGCGGCGGGTGGTGGTCATGGGACGTCCTCCTCTCAATCCGGCTTGTCGTACGCTGCCGGTGGGCGACCAAATAGTGCCCGAGGACCCTGCGGCACCATCGCCCGCCCCCTCGCCGTCGGCGAGACCCGCGATGACGGATCGAAGGCGGCGCAACGTGCGCTGGTCGGTGTTGCGCCCTCGATACTGGACGGCGCCGGCCTGTGGACCGTAGCCTCGACGCCCATGACAACAGATGGCGACAGCATCCCGGGCCCGGCCGATCCCCCGATCGGCGCCGACGGCCGATCCTGGCACGACATGGGCGGCCTGCCGGGCGGCGATATCGATCGCTCCGAACACGACTTCGCGCTTTGGGAGAAGCGGGTCGATGCGCTGATGGTGCTGCTTTCGGCCAAGGGCCATTTCACCGTCGATGGCCTGCGGCGCGCCTTGGAGGGTATGGGCCCCGGCGCCTTCGAAAGCATGACCTACTACGAGCGTTGGGTCGCCGCGGTCGCGCAGAATATGATCGAGACCGGCGCTGTCACGCTCGGCGAATTGAATGCGCGGATGGAGGCGGTGGCCGCGCGCGGGGAGACCTATGGCGAGGCGCAGGGGCAGGCGCAGGGGCCCGCGCCCGACGAGGAGTAGCGTGATGACCGCGAACCAGGCACCGCAGAACGCGCTCAGCGCCGGTACGATGTACGCCGTTGCCCCGCACTTCTCGGGCAGGCCCCGACGCGGTCAAGACGCCATCATCGCCGCCGTCGGCCCGGCGCTGGACGTCACGCTAGCCCGCTATGGCATCAACGCACCGCTTCGCGCCGCGCATTTCCTGGCCCAGACCTGCCACGAGAGCGCAGGGTTCCGGACGACCGAGGAGTTTGCGAGCGGCAGCGCCTATGAGGGCCGTTCGGATCTCGGCAATACCCAGCCGGGCGACGGCCGGCGCTACAAGGGACGCGGCCTGATCCAGCTGACCGGGCGCTTCAACTACCGCCGTTTCGGCGACCGCATGGGCCTGCCGTTGGAGGACGAGCCGGAGCGGGCGGCAGAGCCGGTGCTGTCGCTGGCCATCGCCTGCGAGTACTGGACGGACCGAAAGCTTAACACCAAGGCGGATCGGGACGACCTGAACGGCATCACCAAGGCGATCAACGGCGGCTTCAACGGGCTGGAGGATCGCGCCGTTCGGCTGGTCCGCGCCAAGGCGGTGCTGGGGATCGATGCGAGCGTCGCGGCCGCGGCGACGCAGGCGGTGGCGGCGCCGCTGCTGCGCCGGGGCGATACCGGCACCTCGGTCAGGCGGCTGCAGCGCGCCCTGGTGGCGGCGGGCGAGCGCATCATCACCGACGCGATCTTCGGGCGCCTGACCGAGGCCGCGCTGAAACGCGTTCAGGCGCGCTTGAGGATCGAGCGCGACGGCATCGCCGGGCCGCAGACCTGGGGCGCGCTGGCCGAAGAGGGAACGCTCGATGTCTGACACGCTGGCCGAGGTCGCACTGCCCGCGACGCAGGCGCCCTACCCACTGGACGAGCATCGCTTTCAGCCGGGCGCGACGGTGCGGGTGCGCATGGGACGGGCGCCGGGCCATATCCGCACGCCGCATTACGTGCACGGCCGGATCGGCCGGGTCGAACGGATCTGCGGCGCCTTCGCCGACCCGCAGGAGCTGGCGTACCACCGCGCCGGGCTGCCGGCCCTGCCGCTCTACCGCGTGCGCTTCACGATGGCGGCGCTTTGGGGCGCGCAGGCCGAGACGCCGGACGACACGCTGGATGTCGAGATCTACGAGAATTGGCTGGAGGCCGCCGACGATGGCGCATGACCACCCCCACGATCACCGGGCGGACGATGACGCGGCGCTGACGCAATGGCAGATCATGGAGATCGCGCTCCGCGAACTCATCGTCGAGAAGGGCATCGCGACCGAGAGCGAGATCGCCCGCCAGATCGAGCGGATGGACGCGCGGGCGCCGCATCTCGGCGCCGCCGTCGTGGCGCGCGCCTGGACCGATCCCGACTTCAAGGCGCGGTTGCTGGCCGACGGCTCGGCCGCCTGCCGTGAGTTCGGGATCGAGGTGGACACGCTGAAGCTGGTCGTGGTCGAGAATACCGACAGCGTGCACAACGTCATCGTCTGCACGCTCTGCTCCTGCTATCCGCGCCACCTGCTCGGCCTGCCGCCCGACTGGTACAAGAGCCGGGCCTATCGCAGCCGCACCGTGCAGGAGCCGCGCAAGGTCCTGGCCGAGTTCGGCCTGACGCTGCCCGACAGCATGCGCGTGGCGGTGCACGACAGCACCGCCGACATGCGCTATCTGGTGCTGCCGCGCCGTCCCGAGGGCACCGACGGCTGGGACGAGGCCCGCCTTGCCGGCCTGGTCGGGCGCGACGCGATGATCGGCACGGCGGTCGCGACGACGCCGACCACCTGACCCCCGCCACCTGACAGACGCCACCTGGCCCCGGCCGCCTGACACTCGCCACCTGACCGCCGCCGCCTGATCCTGATGGCCTGACCCAGCCACCGAGACACGCGACCGAAGCGACTGCGCGACCCGGATCCGCCGTCCAGTCGTGCAAGGCCGCCTTGCGGGGGCGCTGGTTGCAGCGACCCGTGGCACATGTCAGGGCTCGGCGATGACCATGCTGGCCACGCGGATCAGGGACCATCTCACGACGCCGATCATGCGCCTGCCGGCCGAGACGCGCGGCGCCGCGGCGATGGTCGTCGCGACCTTCTTCTTCATCGCGATGGACAGCTTCGCCAAGGGCCTCGGCGAGCATCTGCCGCCGATGATGGTGGTCTGGGCGCGCTATGTCAGCCAGAGCGTGATCATCGTCGCGATCCTCGCGCCGTCGCTCCGCCGTCACCTGGCGACCCGCGCACCGGGGCGCCAGGCGCTGCGCGGCGCGCTGCTGTTCACGGTGACGGCCCTGTTCTTCACGGCGCTCGCCTATCTGCCGCTGGCCGAGGCCATCGCGCTCGTGCAGGTCGCGCCCCTGATGATCACCACCTTGGCTGCGCTGCTTCTGCGCGAGGCGGTCGGCCCACGCCGCTGGGCCGCAGTCGTGATCGGGCTTTTGGGCGCGCTGCTGATCGTCCGCCCGGGCCTTGGGGTGTTCCAGCCGGCCGCGCTGCTTGCGCTCGCGGCGGCGTTCTGTTTCGCGGCCTTCCAGGTGCTGACGCGCGTCATCTCATCGAGCGAGGGGGTTTGGACCACGATGCTCTGGACGTCGTTGGTCGGCACCGTCATGGCCAGCCTGACGCTGCCCTGGACCTGGGTCGAGCCGCCCGCAGCCGCCCTTCCCGGCATGGTGCTCGTCGGACTGACAGGGCTGATCGGGCATGTCATCTTCGTCTGGGCGGCGGCGCAGGTGCCGGCCTCGGTTCTGGCGCCGTTCAACTACACCTCGCTGGTCTGGGCCACGCTGTCGGGCCTCGTCATCTTCGGCGAGGTGCCTGTGGCCACGACGGTGATCGGCGCGAGCGTGATCGTGGCGGCAGGGCTCTATGTATGGCATCGGGAGCGGCGCGCGGCGGCACGCTGAGCGCCCGGTATCCTGACCCGACACGGATCGTCCATGAGCGAGAGCGACATCACCCCTGCCACGGCCGCCCGGCTGGCCATCTCGGGCCGCCCGGTCGAGGCGACGGGTGCGCGCATCGCCCGCCATATGAGCGCGCTGATGCGGCTGGCCTGGCCGGTGATGCTGTCGCGCGCCGGCATTCTGCTGATGGCCTTCACCGACATCGCGATGCTGGGGCGCCATGCGCCGGGTGCCGCGGGCGAGATGACGCTCGGCCTCGCGATCTTTGTGCCGGTGCTGGTGTTCTCCATCGGCCTGGCCTCGGGCTCGGTCCCGGTGATTGCCCAGGCGCATGGCCGTGGCGACCGGCGCGAGACCGGGCGCGCCTGGCGGCGGACGATGGTGTGGGCAAGCGTCATCTCGGGGATCGGCGCCGTGCTGGTGGCCTTCGGCGGCGACTGGCTGGCCCTGGCCGGGCAGAGCGCCGCCCTGGCCGAGGCCGGGGGCCGGGTCGCGCTGATGCTGGCGCCGGGGCTGATCGCCCAGGTGCTGTTCGCGGTCTGCGCCTTCTATCTGGAAGCCACCAACCGACCGATGCCGGCGCTCTGGGTGATGCTAGGCGCCAATCTCGGCAACCTCACGCTGAACAGCCTGCTGATCGACGGCGGTGCGGGGCTCGAAGCGATGGGCGCCGACGGTGCCGCGCTGGCCACGACGATCGTGCGTTGGGGGGCGTTTGCCGCGATGGTCTGCGTGATCCTGAGCCAGCGCGACCCGACTGGCGCCGGCGTGCTGGATCGCCGCGCCGAGGGCGAGGCGCACGCGCCCTTCTGGGGACCCGGCGGCTGGCGGGCAGGCGCCATGATGCGCCGGCTCGGCCTGTCGGCGGGGCTCTCCAACGGGTTCGAGACGGCGGGCTTTGCCGTGCTGAGCCTGTTCGCCGGCCAGCTGGGACGCATGCAGCTCGACGCCTATGCCATCAGCCACAACATCGTCTCGACCGTCTTCATGGTGGGTCTGGGTCTTGCCGTGGCGACCGGCGTGCGCGTCGGCCAGGAAACCGGTCGCGGGCGCCCTGACGAGGCCGCCCTTGCGGGCTGGATCGGTATGGCGGCGACCGTCGTCGTGATGGGCGCGATCGCGCTGGCGGTCTATGCCGCCCGGCCGTTGATCGTCGCGGTCTATACCGACGAGCCCGCGCTTGCAGCTACGACAGCCGTGCTGCTGGCCTTCTCGGTCCTCGTCTTCGTGCCCGACAGCCTGCAGGTCGTGGCGGGTCAGGCGCTGCGCGCGCTCGGCGATGCCTGGGTCGCGATCGGCGTCTATGCGCTGGCCTTCGTGGTCGTGTTGATCCCGCTCGGCCGATGGCTGGCGATGGAGACGCCGATGGGCGTGACCGGCCTGCCGACGGCGATCACCGTGGTCTGCGTGACCGCCTTCGTGCTGCTGGCGCTGCGCTTCCGCCTGCTGACCCGACCCTCGGCCCGTCAGGGGCGGGCGTCGTGAGCGATGGTGCCCATGGCGCGACGCCGGCTACGGCAGCGACCACCCGCCACCCCTCGCGCCGCGACCGCTGGCCGGCGCGCGCGGTCTCCTGGATCGCCTATGCGGCTGCCCGTGGGGTCGGCGTCGCGACACTGCCGTTCAGCGTCTGGCGGGCGGCGACGCTGTTCCAGTGGATCGGCGCCGCCCTCGCCACCGTCGTCCCGACGCTCCACAATCGCGTCGCGCCCAATCTGGCGCTGATCCATCCGGACTGGCCCGAGGCGCAGAAGCGCGCACTGATCCGCGACACGGTCGGCCACTTCTTCCGCCTGATGATGGAGTACCTGCATCTGCGCCGCTTCATCCGCGACGTGAGGCTGGAGGTCGAGGGCATGGAGCATCTGTTGGCCGCCGAGGCCGCCGGACGGGGTGCCCTGATCGTCACCGCGCATTATGGGAATTGGGAGGCGATCCGCGTCGCCTGCCTGCGCGCCGGCCTGCCGAGCGGCATCATCTACCGGCCCTTCAACAACCGCTATGTCGATGCCTATACGCTCAGCCTGATCGTCGATGCCGGCACCCCGGTGATGCAGAAGGGCCCGCGGGGCCTGCGCGTGATGACGCGGCACTTGGCGTCGGGCGGTCGGGCGCTGTTGCTGGCGGATCAGCGCACGAGCCACGCGCCGCAGATCCCGTTCCTGGGCCAGCCTGCCGAGACGCTGGTGGTGGCGCCGGCGCTTGCGACCCGGACAGGCGCCGTGCTGCTGACGGCGCGGGCCCGGCGCCTGGACCGGGAAGGCCGCTTCCATGTGAAGATCGAGCCGCCTCTCGACGAGGGCTCACCCGAGGCGATGATGACCGAGGTCAATCGCCGGATCGGCGCCTGGGTCGAGGAGGAGCCTGCGCAGTGGTTCTGGCTGCATCAGCGCTGGCGCCTGTCGAAGCCACGCAAAAGACGCGCCGGCGTCGGACCGCGCGTGCGGACGCCTGCCCCCGGTATGGCCGGGGCGGAAGGGGTCGCGGCGGGCGATCAGCCGCCCGCACCGCCCTCGTAGGAGGCCACGGCGAGGACCCGCCCATAGCCGTCGCCACCTTGCGCCCAAACCGCGATCCCCTCGTCGGGCCCGGGCTGGGGCAGCGTGAGCGCAGCCGGCGCTTCACCGGCTGTGCCGAGACGCGCGATATTGCGCACGACGTTGTGGTAGGCGATCGTCCGTCCGGCATTCTCGCCGCGTTTGATCACCACATCCGCTTCCCGGACATAACGAACGGTCCAGATCACCGCTTCATCCGGCAGCCCTTCGAGCCGCGCGGTGACCATCTTTCCCCGTTCGATGACGATCTGCCCATCGCCGGCACTCTCCTGGGCCACGGCGACGGCATCGTTCACCTCGTCCGCGCGATTGCCCTGCACGGGCAGATCGCCACCTACCACCATCTGCGGGGTATAGACGACGCGTGCGCCCCAGGTGTCGCGATAGGCGAACTGCCGGGCGCTGAACAGCGCGTCGGCGAAGGTATCGCGCCAGCCGAGATAGTCCCAATAGTCGACATGAAAGGACAGCGCCACGACGTCGGGGCGGCCGGCAAGCTCACCGAGCGCGCGGTCGGCCGGCGGGCAGGACGAGCAGCCCTGGCTGGTGAAGAGCTCGACGAGCACGCCCTCGGCGCTCGCCGCCCGTGGCGCGCCGAGCGCTGCCACCGCAGAGAGGACGAGGGCAATCGTACCGGCCGCGAGGCGGCTGGTTGACCAAGCGGCAGTCCGGCTGGGCCGGGGCGTGTCGGGTGCGGTGATGCGGTGTTGTTCCATGCCATCCTACATGGCCCGCGGCGACGAGTCGGGCCAATCACACAATGCGGCGCCGGGCGGGGGCCGACTACTCAAAGTCGTGAAAAGCCCGCGTCCATTGAAGCGACGTTAACGGATCAGCATCACCGAGCATTTCGCGTGGTTCGCGACATACTCCCCGTTCGAATGCCAGAGCGCGTCCATCACGCCTGGCGCCCGGGTCTGCATCACGACCAGATCGGTCGAGAAGTCGGCGGTCGCCTCGACGATGCGGTGATGCGCTTCGACCCGCGGATCGGGCGTCGGGATGGTGATCGCCTCGGTCTCGACGCCGAACTTCTCGCCCTGTGCGGCGGCGAAGGCCTCCAGCTTCCGGTCATAGGCCTCGGGCGAGGGTGCGACGCTGCTCGGCGCCGTGTCGACCAAGCTCAGATAGGCGATCGTGCTGCCGTTCGCTTTAGCGAGGATGGCCGCGGTCGCCAGCGCCTTGTCGAGCCGGTCGAGATGGGCAAGGTCGACGGGGACCATGATGCGCGCATACATGCTCAGCCTCCGATCACTGCAGACCCAGTGTCGGGAGGATAAACGGCACGCACCTTGTTCCCGCGCAAGGCGCCTCGTCGCTTGAGCCTGACCGCGGCTGGGCGGCGCGCAGTGCGGTGACAAACATACGGGCAGGGGCGCATCGCCGTCGCAGACGTCGTCGGCCGCCGCGATCATCGACGCCCGACGCTTCCTTTCGGAAGGCTGCATCGGACCCGCCGCATCGCAGACGAACTCGATCAGCGATTTATGGCGGATGTCGGTCAGCATCGCAGCCGCCCGGTGGCGCGCAGCGACCCGGCGGGAGAATGCGCCCGGCAAGGGCGTCGTGCCGGCGCTTTCGACCGCGACGTCGATGCGGGGCGTGGCGATGCGAAGCATCGGTTCAGACGGGTGCTGAGATCGTCGATGGCGAAGGGGCCCGGCCGCGCTGGACCGGGCCCCCTCAGGGCGCAGCGTCGATGCCTCAGGCGGCCTCCACCTGGCGCAGAAGCTGCTCGGTCTTCGCGGCCTCCAGCCGATGGTGCAGATGCTGGGACTCATGCTCGTCGCGCAGCACCTTGGCCAGGTTGAAGG
>JBCCSW010000071.1:0-13329 GCA_039199465.1 Pseudomonadota bacterium | reverse complement strand
GCGCCATCATCATCGCCAGCGGCTCGACGGGCGTGGTCGTCGTGGCGATCAGCAGATCACAGAACACGGCGACGGCGTTCGACCGACGCGCTGCGGGGGCGGCAAGCGTGTAGGCGTACATCGCCTCGTGCAGGTAGTTCGAGGATGCAGGAAGTGCCCCGAGCCATTGCAGATAGCCGAGTTCGCCCATCTCCCGAGCGCGCTCGGGCGACAGGGTGCCCAGGTCGAGCTGGGCGATCGTGCGCTTCAGCAGCATGTCGTGCTCCGTTTGCCGGTCTTGCGGTTCATCGCTCGCGCAGTAGGTCGGTCGACATCCCGCGGCATCGACGCGGGCGCGATCCCGACCTTGGGGATAGAGGTCGCCCGAAGGGCATCGGCGAGAGCCTCCGGGGCGCGCCGCGCGAAAGCCGTGGCGCGCGGAACCTCGGGTCTTCTGGAGACGGCGGCACGCCCCGCCTTCTCCAGCGCCCCAGGCCCCACGAAAGGAGCCTTCGGATCGCGGCGAGCCCGGGGAACCGAAGGATGGCCGACAGGCCGACTGTATCCTCGGTCGGGCTGTAGGGGCTGGTTCCTGCGATCCGTAACGCGGCGTCGCTGCGGGCGCGCTGGCGATGCGCCTCTGCGGTCTAGGGTGTGGTCACGCTCCGCGCCGCGGTCCCAGGTTCGACCCTTCCAGCCGCTGTCACCGCGAGCATCAGCCTCAAGCGTCGCGGTCAGCCGTGGCGAACCGGCGCGTTGATCGATCGTCGTTCGAGTGAGTGTGTCGTGCATCGCCACCTCCGCTGCAGCGGGGTGGGCACAGGCATGCGCTGTCTGACGGCGTGCGTCGCGTTCAACATCATCACCTCCGCCCGGGGCACCCCGCCCGGCCTAGATCCTGAGTGTGATGGCAGGTCTCCTGACTTGCGGGTCAGCGCTCGCCCGACCCTTCCCAGGCGCCTGGCCCAGTGGTCGTCGTCGGGGTCGCTCGCCGCTCACAGTTGCGGGGGCAGTCACGGACTTGGTGCCTGATCGCGGTACCGCACCGTGTTCCCTTTTAAGCCGCCACTGCATCGCAGGGACGGCACCATCGACAATTAGGGTCGCAGAGCCCCGCGCCCCTGTCCATGGCCCGAAAGGCGCGATCGGCGAAAGTCCAGCTTCCGAACTAAACGTGATGGACGGGGCGTTTGAGCAGCAGTCTCCGAAGCCCCCGCACCTAGCCCGACTGCCCATGCCAGCGCAAAAGCGGTCTTCAGGCCGCTCTGTGACGCTTTCGAAGCCTGTCACAGGCATCGGCGAGACCCTGGTGCCCGAGAAGACGTCGAGGTTCGCACGGCGCAAGTGCCCATGGTCGTGGACGCTCTGGGCCGGGGACGCTCTGGGCCGGGGACGCTCTGGGTCCTGGGCTCTCGGGGTCGTGGGCGCTCGGGGTCGTGCCTGGCAACGATCCGCAATGCCGTGGGTTGGCCCCGCGATGGTGCCTCTACCTCAGAGGTCTTGCCGACCCTCAGCATAGTCGGCTGCCGACCGGGTGGGTCGGCAGCCTGGTTGCCCGGCGATCGGGCCGAGGCGGCTCGGCCTTGGTGCGCATTGGCCGCCGTGGCCCAAGCCGGCGTTACTGCATCGGGAAGTTCGGCGACAGGACGCCGTTCATCACGTGGAAGACGGCGGTGTTGTCGATGTAGGACCCATCCCAGTCGTACTGCTCGCCCCACAGCTTTGCGGCCATCTGGTCGGTGCGGGTGAATTCGGCGAACATCTCGGCGCCGGGGCCCATGGCCCAGAGCGGCACCAGCTCGTTGGTGTGGTTGCGCGAGGCGAACTGGTAGCCGGGCATGTTGCCCGCGCCCCGATCCTGCACGGCCAGGAACTCGTTGAAGAAGTCCTCGGCCGGATCGAACCGCGCTGCCACGAGCGCCTCGCCGGAGCGGTCGGCCGCGACCGGCCCGCCGTCGCCGTTGGTGTAGGTGCCCTCGCCCCAGATGCCGCCAGTCTCGTGGTCCGAGGTCACGATCAGCAGCGTCTCGTCCCAGCTCGAATTCGCCTCGACCCAGGCGATCACGGAGTCTACGGCGCGGTCGAAGTCGATCTGTTCCTCGATGAAGCGCGGCATGTTGTTGGCGTGGCCCATCCAGTCCACCGCCCCGCCCTCGACCATCAGGAAGAACCCGTCCGGATCGCGGTTCAGCACGTTGAGCGCGCCGAGCGACATGGTCTCGAGATCGGGAACCGCCGGATTGAATGCCATGCCCGAGGGCGTGTCGGCATCGGCCAGTTCCTCGCGCGAGGCCTGCAGCGTGTTGCGCGCCCGCGCCACGCCGATGACGCGCTCGGGCACCATCTCGCCATTGGCCATCGCCTCGAAATCGGTGGGGGCGTCGACGAAGCTGAACCCGTTCAGCCCGGCCTCGCTGGTCAGCGCCGCCAGCGTGTCCGCACCACCCAGGAAGCGGAACGGATCGTCGCCGTCTTCGGCGTCATAGGCGGTAGGCTCGACCTCGTTGCCGCTGTCGTCATAGAGCGGATGGCCGGCCCCCATGATCACCGAAAGATCGCTCGCCGCCATCTCGTTGAAGATCTCGGCGTAGTTCTGCCGCGAGATGTTGTGCGCGATGGTCGAGGCCGGCGTCGCGTGCGAGATCTGCACGGTCGTGACCGCCCCGGCCGAGCGGCCGCGTTCCATGGCGATCTCGGCGATGGTCTGGAAGCGCACCTCGCCGCTCCAGTCCATGTTGAGCCGGCCGTTCGCGGTCTTGCGACCGGTGTGCATCGTGGTGCCGGCAGCGGCCGAGTCGGTGTAGGAGGTATAGCGCTCGCTGACGGGCGGATAGTCGTTGCGGAAGGCGGCCTCGAAGCGCGACCAGCGCGTCTGCGGATCGTAGCCTTGGGCGATGGCACCGGCGGCCCCGGCCACGTCCGAGGCATTCGGCAGGACCGCACCCGTCGCGTCGATCAGGTTCAGCGAATCGTGCTGCAGGCCGTAGACGACGGGCGTCGTGCCGTCCGGGCGGGCGGTCTGGTAGGACTGTGCTTTGAGCTTGCCCTGATAGTAGTCAGAGGCGAGCCAACCGTTGAAGCCGATCCCGTCGGAAATCATCAGGATGACGTTGCGCGCCGCCCCATCCTGGGCGGCTGCTGGGGTGGCGATGACGGCGCTGAGCGCCGTGGCAAGCAGGAGGCGACGTACAGGCATGGGTGCTGCTCCTCTCCGGGTGGTGGTGAATCGGGACTTAACACCGAGTGCGTGACGTCCTGATGAACCCGGCCGAGACGTGCGGAGACATCGGCCGTTGCCTGGGGCGTAGCCGGCGCCGCGCCCAACCGGCGATGCGCAGACCCACGTCGACGCCGAGGCAAAGGTCGCGGTTGGATCCGGGGGGGCGTATCCGGGGGAGCGTATCCGGGGGAGCGTCACGACCCGCCGCGGGCAGTTGGACGCGCGACACACCGGCAATCGATCGCACGGGCGCACCAGGTGCCCGGAGCGTGAGGTCAGGCGTGATCTCCCGCTGCGGCTTCGCGCCACCGCCCGCGCATTTGCGCTTGGGGAGGCACGACGCCCGGGAGAAGTGCCAGCTTGTTCCGGATAGCTGGGCTCAGCCAGCCCGGACGAATGCCGTCAGCGCGCCCATCATCGGCGCAAACTCGGAATTGCGCTGTTCCAGAACCTTGCCCCCAACAACGATATCCTCGGCAAGCACAAGGCTGGCATGGGCCACCGCCTTCGCCTCGTCAATGAAGAAACCCGTGAAACTCCCTGATGAAGTGACCTTTTCCAGATCAAGCACCCCATCGATATTCGCGGTCCGATCGGCATGGGAATGGGCTGCGAAGACCCGCTTTGGAAACGGGTGCCTCGCGTCGAAGCCATCCAGCAGGCCGTCGGTCTCCTTGATAAGTCCGGAAAGCTCCCGCGCGCCATCCTTGTCGACATAGGCGTATCGGTATGGGTTCTCCCCGATCAGGCTTCGATCACGGTCGGCAAGGTCGAGGATCCAGGTCAGCGCGTCGCTGCGCAGGACCCGTTCGGCGATGTCGCCTATAAGACCGCTGCGGTCGATGATCAGGTCCAGGGCGGCTGAGAACAGGAACAGATCGCCCGTGACCTTCGGCGACGTCGCGGCGGCGTAGAAGGCCAGCGCGCCGCCGGTCGACAACCCGCCGACCGAGACGCGATCGGCCTTCTGGGTGGCGCAGCGTATCGCCCAGGCGACATTGCGCTTCCACTCCTCGACCTCCACGCCCTCCATTCCCTTGGGCTCCTTCAACCCGTGGAAATGCAGCAGGGGCAGGTAGACGTTGTAGCCCAGTTGTTCGTGGAAGTGCTTGGCGATCGCCGTCATGAAATACGGCGAGTCGCTCAATCCGTGGACCAGAACCACGGCGTTATCGGCCGCGGCATGCTCTCTTATCCTCGGATGGCAGTCGTCGCGAACGCGATCCGCGGAAAAGTACGGGAAGTTCTCATAATACGCCGACCATTCGTCTTCCCGTTCCGCCATCCGCCGCTCCTCGAATGCTGC
This sequence comes from Pseudomonadota bacterium, assembly GCA_039199465.1. GTDB lineage: Bacteria > Pseudomonadota > Alphaproteobacteria > Rhodobacterales > Rhodobacteraceae > Thermohalobaculum. Next base: position 8,824 of record JBCCSW010000071.1, on the reverse strand, counting down.
AATGGCCGCTGCCGACCCGCTTCGTACCGATGAGGGTTATCACAATGGTCTTGGCGCGGTTGACGGCCACGTGGCGTCCTTCGACTTCCGCTCTCTCCCGAGCGCAAGTGCCCGATCCGGGAATGCGCCGCGCGCTTTAGTCGAAGGGCGGTGCTAGGTCGGCTGCAGCTCGTATGCGATGGCCTCGCCGATGTGCCAGCGCTCCCATTCCGAGAGCCTCGCATCGAGCCGCTCGCGCAGGAATGGCGGCAGCATGGCCACAGCAGGCGATGACGGGCGGTCGAGCGCGGCCCTCAGGTCGATGCGCGCCGGATCGACGCCTAAAGCGCGGAGGCGTGCGGCCGTTGGTGGATGGGTATCGAAGGGATGTACGATCTCGTGCTCCATATCCGCGGTGATGGCGTCGACCTCACCGTTGATGTCGACCGGCTCTAGGGCGTCGAAGGTCTCGGCGAAGCGCTGCGTGACCTCCTGCCCGTTTCGCGCGCGCTGCAGCATCGACCACTGCAGCGCGCTCAGCCGCCTGCTGTAGAGCACCGTGCGCACCAGCGTCCGCGCCGCGATCTCGGGCGTCGAGATCTCCAGCGCGCCACGATCCGCCGAGAACTCGCGCGCCCGGCCGATGGCCGTCATGTTGGCGTGGAAACTATGCACGAGAAGCGAGAGAAACAGCCCCGTCGGCGCCCGAAAAAGCCAGCCGAAGATGGGGCCGATATGGGGGATGTGCTCGAACGGCATCTCCATGTCGTCGAACGCGGTCTCAGCCTGTTCGAGCGCCCAGTAGGTCGGCGCGAGGCGGGTGGTATAGGCGACGTCGCCCGCCCGGAAATGCGCCAGTTCATGCGCGATGATCGTACCCAGTTCGTCGCGTTCCAGCCGGTGCATGATGGGCAGCGACAGGTAGAGGATGCGGCCGACATGAACCTCTGGCGCGTCCTCGCCGGGAGTGTGCACAACCCGCGAGGCCACCCAGAAGGTGCCTTCGAGACCGATCAGCACGGTCTGCGGAACACCGCTGCCGAGCCGCCAGCCGATCCTGTCGATCATCCGCCAAAGGGCAGGCGCGTCGGCACGGCCGACGGCGATCGCGTCCTCCCCGACCACCGGTGTCTCGGTCAGCGCGCGCAGGCTGGCGATGACCGCGGCAGTGCTGATGATCACCGCGAGAAGCATGATTGCGGCGACGACGACCCAAGACAGGGTGGCCCAGACCGCGAAGAGCGAGACCAACGCCGTGATGAGGAGACCCTGCAGGAAGGTGGTGATCGCCGTCACGACCATCGCCCAGGGGACGAGCCGCGGAAACAGCTGGACGTTGCGCGCAGGGTCGGTGCCGCAATGGCGTGCCGCGATCTGGAAGGCAATCACCGGAACCACGGCCAGCACCAGCGCGGCGAGCGCCAGTGCGGAGATCCAGGGCAGGACCGCGTCGGCCGGGCAGTGCACGAACAGGCGCGGGACATCGTAGAGTTCCGAGCGCACGGCGCAAAGCACCTGCAGCCGGTAGCCCGCAAGCGCGTCGGTAAGCTCGAACGCCCGCGTCACGGCCAGGGCGAGGGCGGGTAAGAAAGACAGGGCCAGCAACCATTTAAGCTTTTCGACCACGACCCCTCTATCGACGGCCCAGGATTGTCGAGATCGGCGCGCGCGACGCCGATTACTGCCCGCAGGTCTTGGCGTATTCGGCCGCCTGTTCGTCGAAGCGGTCCGGCGTGTCGCCGTAGCAGATGCTGTGGGGCTCGGGCATGCGGGCGCAGGCCGGCCGGACCGCCGTCATCAGCGCGCCCACCCGGCAGTAGGCATCGTCGTGCAGGACCCCGTCGCGGCGTCGAAGTACCTCGTCATCGACCGGGATGAGGTAACGCGAGACCGCCGGCATCCAGGCCTGTGGATCGAGGCCGGGCGCCGCCAAGGCGCGTTCGAACCACGCCAGCACGTCGTGTTTGCGTCCGGTCTCGGACAGGATCTGTTCTTCGAGCCGCCACACGGCGCTCAGATGTCCGCCGTGCTCGTGGGCTGCCGCGATGCTCGCAAAGGCTTCGACATCTTCGCCCCGCTGCCCATGATCCCAGGCCTGTCCCGCCAGCATCAGCGGATCGGTGGGGTCGTGCGCCAGCGAGGCATCGGCCAACTGTCGTGCCTGCTTGTAGGCGCCCAACCGGTTGAGGATCGTGTCGTCGTCGAAATGAAGCCCCGCCTCGATCGCGGTGCTCAGCCCTGCCACAGGACCCTTAAGCTGCGAGACGATTTCAAAGATCGCTCTCGGAAAGTGCTGCTCGGCATCGTCCTCGAGGATGATCAGGTAGCGCGCTTTGTCGACCATCGAGACGGTGTGGTTGCGGAGCGCAAAGGCGAGGCACTCCTCGAGCGAGAGGCCATCGACCTCGGGCATGGCGGCCTCGCAGAGCCCCAGCACCTCGTCGCTGTAGCCCTCGTCATCCAGGCGCTGGCGCTCGACGGCGAGGCGAAGGGGCAGGAGCGGCGAGCCATGCGTGTCGAGGGCGGCGCGCGCCTCGTCCGGCAACCCGGGTGGCAGCGCGCGAGGATCGGCGTGCAGGATGCGCGTGGCCGCATAGACCTGTCGCGGCGAGAGCGCGAGAGCGCGCACATAGGCCTCGGCCGCGCGTCGCGTCGCGTCGATGGCGATCAAGGCCTGCTCGGGCTGCAGGGCGTCGATCGTCCGGGCGTCGCGTTCGATCAGGGCCACCTCCTCGAACACCGCGCCGAGCGCTGTGGCGGCGGCAGGGCTTTCAGGGTAGGCGGCCACCCAGGCCTCGACGGTAGCGCGGTGCGGTAGATGCCAAACGCGAAAGGCGTCGAACGGCGCGGTGAAGGCATCGGCCGTGATCGCGGCCTCGGCAAAGGCCGCGCGATGCGCCGCGAACGAGGTCTCGAGCGCTGCGACGTCGCGATCCCACAGCAGAGCCTTTGCCGCATCGAGGGTCACGGCACGCGGCTCTGCGACGGCCGTACCCGCCGCGGAGACGGCGATCGCCATGACACCGGCGAGGGCCAGCGCGCCTAGAGAGCGTTGCGCTGCATGCGTCATCACCCCTCCTCCTCGACCGTGTCGGGCTGCATCTCGACGCCGAGATCCGGTGCTGCCGAGCAGTCGAGCAGGCTGAGCGTGGCGATGTCGTTCAGTTGCGCCGCGACCTGCTCGAGACCTTGTGGCGCGCAGATCTGGTGGCTCCCCCTCGCCCACGGGCAGGCGTCGGCGACCAGGCGCAGGATGTTCCGCTTGCGGCATTCGAAACTGCGCAAAGGACGATAGTCCGGGCCGATACCGATCCATTCCTTGGGGTCGATCAGGTCTCTGCCTGCGAACAGCCACGCATCGGGGTCGTTACCGCTTTCGGCGATCGCGCGCTCCACGAAGGGAAGGGCCTCGCCGCTGTGGCGGGGCAGGACGAGATCGATTGCCAGCCACATCGCCGCATTGAAGGGCGCGACGGCATGATCATGGGTTGCGAGCAGGCGGTGAACGAGCCGCGGCCCCGCGCTCCGATCCTGGGTCAACATCCTCGCGGTCCGGCCCCGCGAGGGTCCGCGTGGGTCGACCATCGAGATCATGCCGGCGTATTTCGGAGCGAGCAGCGGGTTGGTCGGGTCAAGCTCGACCGCCTCGGCCATGACGTCTCGGCTCTGGATCGCGGCGCCCGGGACATGGGACGCGTCCAGCGCCAGCAGCGCGTTGGTGTGAAACGGGCTCTCCTCAGCCCGTGAGAAGGCCACCCGCTCCTCTAACGGCCGCCGCGCGATGCGCATGGCGAAGAGCTGGTGATGCGGGAATGCGACCGTGTCGGCCGCTTCAAGCATCTCGAGGACTTCCCTGCGCCTGCCCTGGTGGAAATTGATGAGGGCGACGGCATAGCAGGTCTCTCGCGTCAGACCCGGCGCGCGGCCATCGACCCCCTCGCAAAGGTCTTGGACTGCATCCGGTCGCTGCTGTCGCGCCAGGGTGAACAGCTGCCACTCGACGGCGAAGGCGGGTGGCGCATGGGTCTCCAACGTCGTCGTGGCGGCCTGCCAGCGGTCGTCGCCGGCGATGTCGCGGTTCAGCCAGTGCATCTGGCGCGCCGCGAAAAGCTGTGCGGGATTGGCCTCCAGCGCCGCCGCGTAGCCGGCGGCAGCGCGTTCGACGGCGGCCTCCCAGCGTGTCCGGCGCGCCGGGCTCCAGCCGCCGTCGAAGCGCCGGTCGGCGATCAGGATCGAGACCTGATGATGATGCGCGGCCTCCGCCGCCCGCGCCGCAGCGTCTTGGGGAAAGGCACGGCGCCAGGCCGCGATCGTCGCCACCCGCTCGGCCGAGTACACGAAGAAGGCCCGGAACGGCGTGGCGAAGTCGCTGCCGCTCATCCCGCCCGCGGCAAAGGCCGCGCGATGATCGGCAAAGCGGCGGTGCAACGCGTCGTGGTCGCCGGCAATGAACAGGGCCCGCGCTTCGCTGAACCGGAGCGGGTTGCGGTCGACGTCTGATGCCGGCGCTGTTCCGATTGAGACGTGACTGGAAAGAAAAACCAGGCAGCCGAAGAGAATACTTCGAGTAATCATGGAATGCTCACCAGCATGCTGCCGACCCTAGTGACGGTCGAACCAGAATGCGGCCAGAGTTGGGAGCGGGCGGCATGCCGACGGCGACGCAGGCGCGGCAGCGCTCAGCGTTCCACCATGGGCCCGATGCAGCCTCCCGCCCGCGATGGCTTCAGATGTTGACGGGTCGACGAAGCCCTTACCGACCGCTCGTCAAAGATCTTGCCCGTCCAGGACCTTGCTTGCGACCCGGAAGCACTCCAGCGCTTGCGGCACGCCGCAGTAGATGCCGATGACGTGGATGATTGCGCGGATCTCCTCGCGGCTGACGCCGTTGGTGAGCGCCCCGCGGCAGTGGGTCTCCCATTCCTGCATCTTTCCGAGCGCCCCGATCATCGTGAGGGTCATCATCGATCGGGTCTTGGCGTCGATCGTCTCGTCGGCCCAACCGAAGCCCCAGCACCAGGCGGTCATCGCCTCTTGGAACGGACGCGTGAAGTCGTCGGCGGCGGCGAGGTTGCGGTCGACATAGGCGGCACCGAGTGTCGCGCGCCGTCGCTCCAGCCCCTTGCCGAACAGGTCGTCGTCCATGCGCTCCTCCTCGCTATCCTTGCAGCATGTGATCCGAAGCGCGGCGCGTGTGCATCGGGTGTGGCCCTAACGCGCCCCTAAACCACCCCTGGGAAGCCGGGGCGCCGGCAGTCGCCGGCGGCAGCCGCCGTTCCGTCATCGCATCCTGATCGCGATGTTCTTGGTCTGGACGTAATTCCAGAGCGCCTCGCGGCCCTTCTCGCGACCGTAGCCCGACTTGCCGTAGCCGCCGAAGGGCGTCTCCACACCGCCCGCAAACCACTCGTTCACGAAGACCTGTCCGGCGCGCAGGCGCCTCGCCGCCCGGGTCGCGCGGTCCAGGTCGCGGGTGAAGACGCCTGCGACAAGGCCGTAGTCGGTGCCGTTGGCGATCTCGATCGCCTCGTCGTCCTGGCGAAAGGACAGGATCGAGAGGACCGGACCGAACACCTCGGTCGAGGCGACGCTCATGTCGGGCGTCACATCGGCCAGCACCGTCGGTTCCAGGAAGGCGCCCGGACGGTTGAGGCGGCGCCCGCCGGCGACGACCCGAGCTCCCTCGTCCACCGCGCCCTCGACCAGACCGGCGGCGCGGTCGCGCTGCGCTTCCGACACCAGGGCGCCCATGGTCGGGCCGGCGCTCTCGCGCTCGATACCCGGCCCGACCGAGAGCGAGCGCGCCACGGCCTCGGCGCGGTCGATCAGCTCCGCGGCCCGGCTCTCGTGCACGATGACCCGGCTCATGGCGGAGCAGACCTGGCCCGCGTTGAAGTAGATGCCCCAGCGCAGGTCGGTCTCGAAGGCATCGAGATCGGCGTCCTCGTGCACCACGGCGGCGGATTTGCCGCCGAGCTCGAGCACACAGGGGGTCACGTTGCGCGCTGCCGCCTCCGCGAGGGCGATACCGGTGGGGACCGACCCGGTGAAGACGATCTGATCGACCTGCGGATGCGCCGACAGCGCCGCGCCCGCCACGCTGCCGAGACCGCAGACGATGTTCACCGCGCCGGGCGGCAAGCCCGCGGCTTCGGCCGCATGGGCGAACCAGGCCTGCGTCAGCGGCGTCAGCTCGGGCGATTTGACGACGCAGGCGTTGCCGGTGGCGAGCGCGGCCGAGAGCGAGCGCGCTGTCATCTCCACCGGGTAGTTCCACGGGATGATCTGCGCCGAGACGCCATAGGGCTCGTGCTCGGTCCAGTCGAAATAGCCGCCGCCAAGGGGGATCGAACGGCCCTCCAGCGTGCTGGCCTGGTTGCCGTAGTACTCGAAATAGAGCGCGGCCCCCTCGACCTCGATCCGGCTTTCCCAGAGCGGCTTGCCCTGCTCGAGTGTCAGGATTTCGGCGATCTCGTCACGCCGATCCAGCAGGAAGCGACCCATCGCCTGCACGCATCGGCCGCGCTCGATAGGGCGCATGTCGCTCAGCGCACCAGAACGATGCACGCGCCGCGCCGCCTGGACGGCACGGTCGACATCGGCGGCATCGCCGAGCGCCTGGCGGGCAACGAGCCCGCCGGTCGCCGGGTCGGTCACGTCGATCTGCCCGGCGCCACCCTCGACCCAGGCGCCGTCGATGTAGTTCGCCCAGAATGGCGCGATGTCAGCCATCGATGGCCTCGCGCGCCCAGCGCTGCAGATGCAGGATCGAGTGCTCGGAATTCACGCCGCAGGACGGATCGACGACCAGCGGGCCGGGCACGTAGCCGCGCGATCTGAGACCGCGCTGCACCGATTCGACGAGGCAGATGTCCTCCTCCACCGTCGTCGCGCGGTCCTGCTGGGCCATGCGCTGTACCGTCTCGTCGTCATAGCCGCCCACCGAATACCAGCCGCGCCAGACCACCACCCGCTCGGCATCGATGGCGCGCCAGTGATAGGTGTTCAGCAGATTGCCCGGATAGACCTGGAACGAGAACATCGGCCAGAGGAACCAGGACGAATACTTGTCGTGGTTCGCGAAGCCGGACTCGATGTCATAGGTCATCTGGTCGAGCGCGCTGCATTCGGTGGTGTGGCGCAGGCAATAGCCCTGGGGCTGGATGTCATAGCTCTCGGGCTTGATCACGCCGTTCGAGAAGGTCGGGTGGTTCAGGCTGCAGTGGTAGCATTCCGAGTAATTCTCGACCGAGACCTTCCAGTTGCAGTTCTCGGGGATCTCCACCCATTCGAGCGGCTTCAGGTCGGCCCAGTTGGGGACGAAGGCCGCGACCTCATCCCGGGCGCCGGGGAACCAGTCGTCCATCGGCGCGGCATCAGGGTCGAGATTGACGAAGATGAAGCCGAGGAAGACCTCGGTCCGCACTTCGGTCAGGCAGATCTGCGTGCGGTCGAAGCCGGGCACCGCCTTGGCGTTGGGCGCGGCCCGCAGGCCGCCGGTCAGCTCGTAGGTCCAGGCATGGTAGGGGCAGACGATGACGCGAGTGCTGCCGGCGCCGCTCAGAAGCTGATGCGCGCGATGTTGGCAGACATTGTAGAAAGTGCGGATGACGCCGTCGCGGCCCCTGATGCAGAACAACCCCTCGCCGGCGACCTCGAAGGTCAGGTAGTCGCCGGCACGTTCCAGCTGGCTGGCATGGCCCGCGAACTGCCAGGTCCGCGCCAACAGGCCGGCCCGCTCGGCCTCGAACACCGTGGGGTCGGTGTAGTAGCGCGCGGCGAGGGTTCGGACCGGGTCCAGCGGCAGGGTCATCCATCGCCCTCCGTGTAGATGCCAAGCTGGTGGCGGCGCTGGTGAAAGCGGTCGACGCGCCCGACGATCTCCTCTGAGGCGAGCGCGATCACGAAGCTCAGCAGCGTCTCCAGCGTCGCGACGGTCGCGGTCGAGGAGGGGAAGAACTGCGGTGTGTCGACCGCCACCACCAGAGCGTGATGCGCCGCGCGGATGATCGGGCTGGCCGGGCTGTCGCTCAGCCCGATGATGGTCAGGCCCTGTTCGCGCGCAACCTGAAGCGCCGCCGTCACCTCGGAGCGATAGGGGCGCATCGACATCGCGATCAGCACGTCGCGCTGGTCCGCCCAGGCCAGATCGTCGACCGGGGTCGAGCCGGGGCGCGGGATCGCATGGAACTGCGTCATGCCCGTCGAGGCGAGATAGGTGAAATTGCGTGCATTGGCGTTGTTAACGCCGACGCCCAGCGTGAAGACCTGCCGGCTGGTCCAGACCGCTTCGGCCGCGGCCTTCATCGCCTCGGCGCCGATACCGGCGAACGTATCCTCGATGTTGCGCATCGCGGCCTCGGCCATGTCGGCATAGAGGCCGCCCAGATCGCCCGATTTTCGGATGTCCTGCAGCCAGCGGGCGCGGTCGGGAAAGCTGACGCCGCCGCGCCGGATCGCCTCGCGAAACGGCGCGCGGAAATCCTCATATCCCTCGAAGCCGACCTGGCGGGCCATCCGCACCACGGTGTTGGGCTTGACGTTGGCGGCCTCGGCGATCTCGCGGACGGTGGAGACGCCGACCTCGGCCGGGTTCTCCAGCACGTAGCGCGCGGCCTTCTGCGCCTCGGGCGTGAGCGCCTCCCACTCGTCGGCCAGACGCTCCAGAACGCGTGATGATACATCTGTCCCATTCATGATTGACTCTGATACATACGTCCCATAGGTCTGTCCAACAGTTTCGCGACAGTCGGCGGGGGTAACCCGCCATGGAGCCCGCCATGCAACCGGCCATGTCCGAGAGAGCCCTGCCGAGCCATGCGCGCGTGGTGATCGTGGGCGGTGG